>CAJQGY010000095.1 GCA_905478015.1 uncultured SAR86 cluster bacterium | reverse complement strand
AGCTCATAGGCAGAATTACAATTGATGATGTTTTAGATGTTATAAGGGAAGATGCTGATCAAAATTTTTTAGGGATGGCAGGTGTTGCTGAGGATACTTTTGCTCCACCAGGAAGAGCAGCAAGAAGCAGAGTATTTTGGTTAAGTATGAATCTGTTAACTGCCTTTATCGCATCTATGACAATAAATATATTCAAAGATGTTTTAGATCAAATTGTATACCTTGCTATCCTTATGCCTATTGTTGCAAGCATGGGTGGAGTTGCTGCAACACAAACTTTAACAATAGTCTTGAGAGGGTTAACTTTAGAACAAATTAATTCATCTAATTTACAATGGTTGTTTAAAAGAGAGTTAGCAGTGTCTATTTTAAATGGTTTTGTTCTTTCAATATTAGTTGGCTTGGTAACATTTTTTTGGTTCAATGAAATACTACTATCGCTGCTAATATCATTAGCATTAGTTATTAATTTAGTAAGTTCTGTAGTAGCTGGAGTTTTTGTACCATTGATTTTAAGAAGTTTAAACCAAGATCCAGCTATTGCTGGTAGTGTTGTGGTTACAACTGTTACTGATGTAATTGGCTTCTTATCATTTTTAGGTTTAGCAACAATATTTTTAATTTAATCTATCTATCTTCGGCTCATCAATAGTTCCCTTAACCTCAAAATTAATTGTTGATATATCTTCGATAGCGCTTTCAAAGATATTTTCAAAAACTACTCCCCCAGCAATAGCGGGAATACCTCCAAAAATTGCTGCATACCATGGAATATTTTCTGAAATTTTTAATCTTAATGATAAATCTAAATTTAATTTATCTAACTCGCCTTGTGAATTTTTATTGACCTCACCAGCCCATTTAAGTGTTGCTTCATCTGTTTCAAAAATAATTGGAGATTCTATTAATGCTCTATTTTTTCCTAATATAATTTCTCCAGAAGCTCTGTTTATATTTAAAGTATTATCAGATACGTCATCCAAACCCTCAATAATTGCATTTAAATTTAATATTCTCAGCGCCCTTAAGAAGGTTGACTCTGTTATGTCAGCATCTAGATTTAAATCCTTAATTAAGAAATTTAACTTACCTTCTAAATTTTTTAGATAATCCAAGTTATTCCATTGAATATTTATGTCTGTATCAAAGAAATTAAATTTATATTTAGATAAATTATTAAAATATCCAGAAGAGTTGTCTAATCTATATTTACCCTTAATTTTATATAAATCTAATTTATTGTTATAACTTATATATGCTTTCTGGCTATCTGAATTAGGCCCTATTTTCAATCTTTGACTATTGATATTAATATTATCTATTGTTAATACATTTTTATTTCTCAATAAATAAAAATCTATATCTTGAATAATATCACCGTCAGTTCTAATGTTTTTTCCAATAAATCTCAAACTAATATTATTAATGTCGCTTGGGAGATTTGATTGAGCAAGGTCAATCCCATTAAAATCAAATTCTGTATTATTTAAGTTAATTCTTATAAAGTTTGTTTGATCAATATTTATACTTCCATTTAAGCTTTCACCAATCATTTTAACAATAGTCTCATTTTTAAATGTGACATCAAAATACTGGTTAACATATGTATTATTAAAAAAATTAAACTTCTTAGATTTCATTTTTATTGATCTTAGTAAACTATTATCACTATCTGAGCTATCAAAAAAGATATTATCTAAATCAATTTCGTTCAAACCCAAATAAACATAAAATCCATTCTTGTGTTCATTTTTTTTAATGGCCTCTTCGAACCCTTTGCCAAATGAAAAAAAACCATATCCTCTCGAGTCAATTAAAGACTCTATATTATTATTTTTAATTTCATATATCGGTTCAGAGATATTATCTATAAATATTTGAGTCTTTAAAATTTCATTGGTTTCTTTTTTTAGCTCATTAATACTTGACAAAATTTTGGTATTTATCAGATTTGATAATAGTTTCATTGAGGTCTTGTCTTTGGAAATAGTCATGACTGTATTAAAAATTTCATAGCCAGATATATCAAAATATCTATTCGAATCAATCAAAGTACTCATATCAATTGAGATATCAGTTCTAACTATAAAATTTTTATTGTCGTTTAACTCAAGCGCGCCTTTAATTATTTGATTGGGTATATGCGATTGAAATAAACCATACATAGAGTTTTTACCTGAAAATACTGTGGCATTAATTTCATCTATTACATATCCTGAGTTGTTTACTAGCTGTGAATTTTTAAAAATTAATCTATCAAACCTTTTTGATTCTTTGGTTACAAAATTAAAAATACCCTTGGAACTAAATCCTAGATTAACATCATGACTTTTGAATGCTTCAAAATTAAAAAGATTACTCTCAACAATCGATTTGTTGTCAAAAGAATGCTGGGTTGAATAATAAATTGATTCTGAGCTTGAATCAAATAAGGCTTCTATATGAATAAATGGGTAAGAATTAATAACACCTTTATGGAAAATAGCTTTGGTATTTTCTTCACTAAATAATAAGGAGAATGTTTCTGATTCGATTTGCAAATCATTATTTGAGATCTTTAGATTTGACCCTTTGATTAAAAATGGCTCGGAGGCTTTTCCAGAATTTCCGTCAGAAAATTGAATAGAGTCTATCTCTAATATTGATAAACTAAGATATGATTGAGTTAGTGACTCATAAATATTAATTCCGATCTTAAAATTAGGTATATATACTATTTCATCATTGTTTCTATTTTTGAGTTTTATTTCTTCTATCGAAAAATTAGGATTGAATATACTTTTATTTGAGTCTATAAATTTAAATTCAACAGAGTAATTATATAAAAACGCCCTATCTATTATTTTTAATGTTTGATTTGGTTTATGTATTAAAAAACCATAAAAACTGCTAAGAATAAGCAAAAAGACAAAAATTAAGAAAAATATATATAAAAAAAATTTCTTTAATTTATTCACTTTATCTGGATGCTAAAAATGGAAAATAGAACCTTAACATGGCAATTATTAAAAATAAAAAAGTATTAAAAATAAGACTTGTAAAAAGAATTAAATATGAAAAATTTTCTAAATTAACAAATAAATGGCTAAAGCCTATATAAAAAACAGATGCTCCGCTAAAAAAGAGGCAAATCTGAATGGAAGAAAAAAGTTTAAATGTATTTGAGTAGCTATTTACAACATAAGCCATCATCAAAAATAGTGCAGCATTTAAACCAATAGGAGAATCAGAGATAACATCTACATATAAACCGAATGAAAAAGCATATAAGGCATTTGTATTAAATTTTGATTTATAAATCACAAAGCTGAATATTAAAAAGGTAATAGGTATATTTATAAAAGCTTTAATTAATACAGGTGCTGTATTGTTTTCAATTATATTCACTACAAAAAGGATCATAAGAAGTTTGATTGCACCAATATTACTCATAAGCCTTCAAATACTCCTAAATAAATACTTTGCAAAGGATCGGCAACTAAATTTAAATCGAATTCAATATTAGTGTTATCTATAAAATTAATATCAGACACGTGGCCTATTAAAATATTACTAGGATAAACTCCTCCCATTCCAGAAGAAAAAAATTCTTGTCCAATCTCAATAGGATTTGGCCAAATAAGTTTGCTATAACTACAAGTTATTATTCCTGGTTTCCCAGATCCCCTTGCGTTACAAAAATGATTTTCTGAAATTATAGGTATTACATGACCAACATCTGTTAAAAGCAGAACTTCAGCAATAGGTTTATCATAAATAATCTGACCAATTATTCCTTGATCATTTATTACTGTGCTCCCAATAAAGTTAATATCATGATTATTAAAAATCTCAATAAATACCCTGTGTTGACTACAACAAAGGTACTTTTCAATATCAAATGAGTTAATTTTTGCATGATGAAATGGTTTATTTATATTATTTAAATCTAGAAAATTTTCAATGGCCGTATCATCTATAAAAAATTTAGAGTCTCTTGAGATAATAAAATTTGATATGTAGCTCTTTTCTAGCTCTTGTCTTAATTTTTTATTTTCTTCTATTAACCATGATTTCTCTTTTGAGATTTCAAATATATAAATAAAAGGATCTACTGTTACTCTTTTTAAAAGATAGGCGGATGAAATTGTAAAAGATTTATAAAAATTTTTTGTTCTTTCAAAACTTTTATAATTTATATCAACATAAAGCAGAAATAAAGATAATACAATGCAAAAAAAATATAGTGATTTTGATACTGGGGAGGTTGATACCCTCGACATATTATTTACTCAGAGGAAAGTAGATCTATATTATATTTATCCATAATTTCTAGAGCCTCACCCCCACCTCTTGCAACACAAGTTAAGGGGTCTTCAGCGCAAATTACAGGTATTCCAGTTGAGCTTGAAATAAGTTTATCAAGATCTCTCATCAACGCTCCTCCACCAGTCAAGACAATACCTCTTTCAGCAATATCAGCTGCTAACTCTGGCGGTGAAAGTTCTAATGCATTTCTAATAGCTCTCACAATCCCATTTAAAGGATCTTTCATAGCCTCAAATATTTGTTCGCTATTTATGGAAAATGTTTCAGGTATACCCTCTGCGAGATTTCTACCAGTAATAGACATTTCAAGTTTTTCTGACTCAGCTGTAGCACATCCAATAGTGTATTTTATTTTTTCAGCAGTTGATTCCCCTATTACACACCCATAATTTCTTCTAATCCAAGATGTAATAGATTCATCCATTTTGTCTCCACCAATTTTGACAGATTCTGAATAAACAACTCCGTTTAATGAAAGGATAGCAATTTCAGAAGTACCGCCTCCAATATCTACAACCATATTGCCACTAGCTTCTTCAACAGGAAGACCAGCCCCTATAGCTGCCGCCATAGGTTCCTCAATAAGCTTTACATCTCTAGCCCCTGCTCCTAAGACAGATTCTCTAATAGCCCTTCTTTCTACCTGCGTTGATCTACATGGAACACATACTAAAACTCTAGGGCTTGGTTTAATAAACCTTTGCTCATGAACTTTTGCTATAAAATGTTGTAACATTTTTTCAGTTACCTGGAAGTCAGCGATAACACCTTCGGACAGAGGTCTTATTGCTTTTATATTTCCAGGTGTTCGTCCCAACATTTTTTTTGCTTCAGTCCCTACTGCAACAACAGTTTTTTGGCCTCTTGACTCTCTTATTGCTACTACAGAAGGCTCATCAAGCACAATGCCTACATCTTTGGTATATATAAGGGTGTTTGCAGTTCCTAAATCAATTGAGAGATCGTTTGAAAAATATCCCCTTAGTGTTTTAAATAAATTGAATTCCACGTGATTCCTTAAAATATATGTAAATAATTAATAAGTTGAGTTAACATCCACCAACTAATTTATAATAATATCCTATATATGGACAAGAAAACAGTTTCAACTATAGCTTACCTATCAAGACTTGCTCTAAATAAAGAAAATGGTGAAAAAATTACTCAAGACCTTGAAAATATCATCAAATTTGTAGATCAGCTAGAAAATGCTAATACTCAAAATATTGAGCCTCTTGCTAGCCCTTTAGAAAAAACTGCTAAGACTCG
>CAJQGY010000094.1 GCA_905478015.1 uncultured SAR86 cluster bacterium | reverse complement strand
ATTTTAGGTCCAATAGCGGTCTATGCAACTCTAACAATACCTCAAGTAATGCTACTAGAAAGCTTTCTAAGTTTTCTAGGCCTAGGTATTCAACCTCCAATGAGCAGCTGGGGAACCTTAATAAAAGATGGGGTTGAGTCAATGGAAGAGTTTAGTTGGTTATTAATTTATCCAGGCATCACTTTTACAATTACTTTATTTGCACTTAACTTTTTTGGTGATGGTTTGAGAGACGCCCTTGATCCAAAAACATCAGATAATTAAAAAGCTCTTATAGCAATCTTAATTATCTGACCTGGCTTTAGCCTATTACTGCTTAATACATTTATTTCATTAATGCTCTGCACACTAACATCAAAAAGTTCAGCAATTTTATAAAGATTGTCTCCTTGTTTTACTGAATATAAAATAGTTCTTTTTCTTGATTCAATATTTCTATGAATATTCTTATTTCCAATGCTCAGTTGCTGCCCTAACTGTAAGTAGTCACTAGACAATATATTATTCATTCTAGTAAGGTCTCTCATCTCAATTTTATATTTATCTGCAATACTCCATAAGGTATCTCCTTCTGAAACCACATGCATTTCAAATGGTATAAAGTTATTTGATTCAGATTTACTTAAAGGAATTAGTAGAGTCATTCCGATATTTAACAAAGAATTATCTAGATAATTAATTTGTTCAATTATAGCAACCTCAGTATCGTACTTCTCTGCTAATTTCCATAAACTATCTCCACTTTGGACGATATGAGAAATCCAATTAATTTTATTCATACTATTAAGAGGATTGTTAGGGTCGTCAAGTAAAGAAATTTTTTCAATAGGTATATAAAAACTGCTTACTTCTGATGGCGCTGATGCCCACTTTGTATAACCTGCATTAAGCTTATATATAAGCTCTGGTTTAAGCCCAAGATGCTCACTAATTGTCAATATTTCTACTTGTCCAGGTATTTCAATCTTCACAACTCGAGGCTTATAGGGAATATCTGGAAGTTTTATCTCATACTTATCACTATTAATTATTAGCTCCCTAAGAGCTATATATTTATAAACATAATCTGTGGATTGATTTGAAAGATTTAAAGACCAAAAATCACTACCCAAACCTCTCCTCTTATTTCTCCTTATTTGCCTATCAAGGTATGTTGGGCCTCCATTATAAGCAGCAAGTGCCTGATAAATATCTCCATCAAATCTCTTTAATAAGTATGAAAAATATCCAACTGCAGCATCTGTAGATTTAAAAGCATCATGCCTATCCTCATTCCACCAAGATTTATTTAAATCAAACAAACTTCCTGTTGTTGGCATGAATTGCCAAATACCAACTGCACCTGATGAAGAGATGGAGAAGGGGTCATAGTCACTTTCAACAAATGGAATAAGGGCTAATTCAATAGGAAGGTTTTCTTTTTCAAGTTCTTTAATAATGTGAAAAATAAAATATTCAGATTTATTTAAATAGTCTTCAAAAAGGTCTAGGTTTTGTAAATGCCTATTCATATATTTAAGCGTTTGCTCATCAATATCTACTGCATCATAATAAGACTCTTGCTTAAGATAATCCCATATATTTAATGGCTCAGGGACGGTTTCAATAATTTCATTTATCTCATTCGTTGATACGGAATTGATGGGAGCTACCTTACTATCTTTAAACATGAGCTCTTCGGGTACAGAATTACATCCATAAATTAATAGCAATAGAAGAAATAACTTAAATTTTAAAATGTATCTTTCCAATTTCTTACTGCTTCAAATATCTCTGTATCATTTCCTTCGATATTATATTTGTTAAATATAGATTCTCGAATATTTTTTTTATCACATCTAAGAAATGGATTTGTTTTTAATTCTTCGCCTATAGAGCTAGGTAATGTAATTTTATTTAACTCTCTTTGATTAGAGACCTTTTTAAGTCTAGCAACAATATCCTTATTCAAAGGCTCTACACAATTAGCAAAATTAAGATTTTGCTCTGTGTATTCATGCGCACAATAAACCTTTGTATTACTTGGTAAATTTTTTAACTTCATTAAAGACTTATACATTTGATCATAGGTACCTTCAAATATTCTTCCACAACCACCGGCAAACATAGTATCACCACAAAATAAAATCGGATCACCACCGTTTTCACAATAAAAAGCAATATGATCTAAAGTATGCCCAGGTACAGAAATAACTATAAATTCTAAACCAATAACATTAATGCAATCATCTCCTTTCACTCGTGTTTTTATTTCTTCGATATGATTATTTGGCCCGATTACAGAAATATTTTTATTATGTTTTATTAATCCAGACAACCCACCAGTATGATCAAAATGATGATGAGTTATTAAAATATTATCTAAAAAAATATCTTCATTTTTTAAATAATCTATTACAGGCTTTGATTCACCTGGATCAATTACTAAAGAGCCTTCATTTGTTGTCACTAACCAAATATAATTATCGGTGAATGCTTTTATCGCTTTAATTTTTATCATAGGTGAATTTTAGTTTAATTTTATGAAAACAGTAAACATTTATACAGACGGTGCTTGTAGAGGAAATCCTGGTATTGGTGGATGGGGTGTGTTAATTGAATATGAAGATTTTAATAAAGAATTATTTGGTGGAGAGAAGCACACTACCAATAATAAAATGGAGCTTATGGCAGCAATTCAAGGCTTAAAAGCCTTAAATGAAAATTGCATTGTTCACCTAACCACTGACTCAAAGTATGTGATGGATGGTATAAATAGCTGGATAATGAATTGGAAAAAAAATAACTGGAAGAACTCACAAAAACAGAGCGTTAAAAATAAGGATTTATGGATCC
>CAJQGY010000093.1 GCA_905478015.1 uncultured SAR86 cluster bacterium | reverse complement strand
CCATTATCAGCCTAACAGCCTTGGAGTATTGACGATTTTCATAAAGATTAATAACTAGATCTTTATTATTTACAATTCTTTTAAGCAAGGTTGAGTCAAGATTCGTATCCACTTGATCATTGTTTTTATTAATAAATGAAGAGCTTCTACTTGCAATATTAAGATATTTACCAACTAGATCTGAGTTAATTTTTTGCACATAGTCATCTAGATTTAGATCCAGGTCTTCAACCTTATCATTTAGCTTTGCTGCAAAATAGTATCTCAAAGTTTCAGGATCACATATATCAGCAAATTCTTTAGCCATGATACCTGTACCCTTTGATTTTGACATTTTTTCGCCATTAAGAGTTAAAAATCCATGAACATGGATTCCGGTTGGGAGCTTATAACTAGATGACTCCAAAAGCGCTGGCCAAAACAAACCATGAAAATATGAAATATCTTTACCTATAAAATGATGAATTTCAAATTCAGAATCTTTATGCCACAGATCAGCTATATCAATATTATTCTTTAGTGACCAATTCATAGCAGAGGCTATATATCCTATTGGTGCATCTAGCCATACATAAAAAAACTTATTTGGCTCATCTGGTATCTCAAAACCAAAGTACGGAGCATCTCGTGAAATATCCCATTTTTTCAAACCATCATTAACCCATTCACGAAGCTTATTAACAATTGGTTCTTGCAATGTTGCTTTATCTAAGAATTCTTTAATAGAACCCTTCTTTGATGGTAGATCAAAAAAGATATGTTCCGTTTCTTTTAATACAGGTTTGGTATTTGATAGGGTGGAGATCGGTTTTATAAGCTCCTCAACAGAGAACGCTGCATTACAAACACCGCAACCATCTCCATATTGATCTTCTGCAGAACATTTTGGACATGTGCCTTTGATAAACCTATCTGATAGGAACATTTTTTCTTTTGTGTCATAAAGCTGATTTATTACTTTTTTTGTTATTAGATTATTTTTTTTTGATGAATTATATATTTCTTGTGCAATTTTTTTATTTTCGTCAGAGTGAGTAGAGTGAAAATTAGTAAACTTAATACCATATTTTTCATATGTTTCTATATGATCAATCTTAACACTCCCTATCAGCTCTTCAGCTGATAGGTTTAATTCTTTTGCCTTAAGCATTACAGGAGTTCCATGAGTATCATCTGCACAAAAATAAAGACATTGATTTGAATTTTGATTCTGAAATCTTACCCATATATCAGTTTGAACAGCTTCAAGAATATGACCTAAATGCAAAGACGAGTTTGCATAAGGCAAAGCACTAGTAACAATTATTTTTCTTTTATTTTGAGTATGTTCCTTCATATATAAAATGTATTATATGTGAATTAATTAAAAATATATGTCCATAAAAAAAATAATAGCAGTTGCATCAGCAAAGGGTGGTGTTGGTAAAAGCACCATAACAGCAGCACTGGCCTCATATTTGTCTAAATCTATGAAAATAGGCATTCTTGATGCAGATATATATGGACCAAATCAGCATATATTGTTCAATGTTGCTAACTCAAAGCCAAATATTACAAATATTGATGGTAAAAAATTATTTATACCAATTACAGTTAATAATATTAAATTAAATTCGATGGGCTTTATCTTAGATGAAGATAAAGCGGCAGTATGGAGAGGTCCTATGCTAAGCGGAGCCATAAGACAGCTTATGCAATCAACTTTATGGGGTGAGCTAGACATACTTTTTATTGATATGCCTCCTGGAACAGGCGATGCATATTTAACAGTAGTATCTGAAATTAAACCAGATCATGCTTTACTTATAACCACTCCAAGCAAACTATCAATTCAAGATACATTAAAATCCTTCTCTACTTTCTCCAAATTAAATACAAATATTATTGGCTTTATCGTAAATAATATTTTTAGACAAACTGAGAAAATTGAATATACTGAATTTTTAGAGAGGAGTGTTAATTTTATTGGAGGAGTTAATTTTGAAAAAGATTTCCATGACTTCCAGTTCAATACACAAAGTATAGAAATAGAATTTATAGCTAATTATTTAATAAAAAAATTATAAATATGAAAAAACTATTCTTATTATTTTTATTGATTCCAGCTCAAGCATTAGTAGCTAATGTTAATGATCCCTTTGAAAATATTAATAGGACATTTTTTGATATTAATGAAAAAGTCGATAACGTCGCCCTAAAACCAATAGCATTAACTTACTCAAAAACACCGGAGCCAGTAAAGCATGGCATCACTAATTTTTTTAGAAATTTAAAAGAAATAGACAATACATTAAATCAAGTCCTACAAGGCAAACCCAAATATGCTATCAATGATTTTTCAAGATTTATTATAAATTCAACAATAGGAATTGGTGGTATCTTAGATCCAGCATCCTCTATGGGTTTAGAAAGGCATGATGAAGATTTTGGCCAAACCCTAGGTTTATGGGGGGTATCACCCGGTCCTTATTTAATGATTCCATTTCTAGGCCCAACGACTACAAGAGATTTGTTAAGTAGGCCAATTTCATCTTTTCTTGAAGTTACATTTCATATGGATGATAGCAATGTCAGAATCTCTTTGAGTGCCCTTGATGCTATAGAAACTAGAGAAAGGCTTCTGGATGTTGAGAGTTTATTATCTGGGGATAAATATAATTTTGTTAGAGACTCTTACTCTCAATCAAGAGAGTATGAGATTAAAGACGGGTTAAATATTGTGGATGAGTTTACAGATGATATGGATGATTTTTTAATTGACTAATAACTGTCTTAAATCACTCTTGTAAGGCGAAATATCTTTTGATTTAATAGCTTCCAAGATCAACTTTCTAAAAGCCTTTGCGTGTGGGTCGCCTTTTGACAATCCAAAAAGATGTTTAACCATTCGCGATAAATCATAACCTTGAGATTCCTTTGAAGTCATGTATGAGACATACTCATCAAAGATTTCTGCTTTTGTAATTCTTTTATTTTTTTTCCCATAAATATGCTCATCAAAATCAGAAAGCATAAATGGATTGTCATATGCTGCTCTCCCTATCATGACACCATCAACATGATCTAAATGATTTAATGACTCCTCTAAGTTTTTTATTCCGCCATTTATAACTATATTTAAGTTAGGATTATCTTTTTTTAGCTTGTAAACAAAGTCATATTTTAAAGGTGGAATCATTCTATTTTGTCTAGGACTTAAACCTTTTAAAATGCCATTTCTAGCATGAATTATAAAGTTTGTAATACCAGCTTTTTTAACTATACCTACAAAATTTTCAAAAAAATCATACGTTTCATTATCATCTATACCCAATCTGCACTTTATAGTGACTGGGATATCTACAGCATTTTGCATTTCACTTAAACAGTCAGCAACATGCTCAGGCTCAAGCATCAAGCATGCACCAAATCTACCTTTTTGAACTCTATCTGAAGGGCATCCCACATTAAGGTTTATTTCATCATATCCATATCCTTCAGATATTTTTGAAGATTCTACTAAGTCATTGATTTCTGAACCACCAAGCTGAACTGCGACCGGATGTTCTTCTCTATTGAAATCTAGTTGTTCAAGGCATTTTCCATATATTAGAGCTCCTATGATGCAATATACGGATAT
>CAJQGY010000092.1 GCA_905478015.1 uncultured SAR86 cluster bacterium | reverse complement strand
ATCAGAAGCATTCAAAATCATCAAATCAACGCCTGTAGTATTATTAATCTCTAAACTTGTTGTTAAGTTAATAACAGTATAGGAATCCACTTGATCTACAAAAGGACTATTAAATACTCTTTGTTGGAAATTTCCTCTGTGAATAACTTCAGCTGAAGATCTAAAAGGAATACCAGATTCTAATTCACCAGTATATTGAAGACCAAAATTAGCTGTAAACTCTGGACTCTTAGGCAAACTATTTCCTTTGATGTTTTCTCTTAGTGCATATCTTTCAGGCTCTTCACCAAAGAAATAAAGCTCTGACTTAATATTATCAAGAGCCTCATAATCTGAAGTAATTTCTGTATCAAGAGTAGAAATTCTTAAGTCCATTGTTAATGATTTGGATAAAATACCTATTAGTTCTAATTCAACACCACTCATTTTGGATTCAGGTATATTTGCAACACCACCTCTATAAATATCTGGATCAGTTGATTGAAATTGGAGGTTTTCATAGTCATACATGAATGCAGAAATATTAGCTCTCATTTTTCCTTCCATTAAATCAGTCTTAAGACCAAGTTCAAGTGCATTTATAATTTCACTTTTAAATATTGGATAAATCAGTTGAGGTGCTGGTTGCGCTCCAAAATTTTGTTCGTCATCTTCAGGCCAACCAAAAGTTAAGTTACTCCCACCAGGTTTAAAGCCTTTGGTATAAGAAGCATAGACCATAGTGTCATCATCTATATTGTGCTCTACTGCAACCTTACCTGTTGTTTCATCAATCTCATCCTCAATTAAATATGATTGAAGACCAAAAAAGTTTGTAACATCACTTGAAAAGGAATCTTCGGTGTATCTCAGTCCAAAAATATATCTCAAGTCATCTTTAGCGTTGTAAGTCGCTTGCCCATAAAGAGATAGTGATTCTCTAGTTGGGTATGCTTCAGATACAAAGCCAAGTTCTGCATCATACGCAGCAAAACAAGGCCCTGCAAAGGGATCTGTTGCACAAATTGGATCATGAACGTATGTAGTAAATGCACCATCCATCTGATCTAGAAGTTTAATATTATTAACATCTTTAACTTCGTATATTGAATTTGCAATTTTATGATCGAAATATAAGGCTCCAATAATCCAATCAATTTTACTAATTAGAGCTTCATTTGATATCAGATTAACTTCAAAAGTTTTTGTATCAACAATAGATGTTTCTGGTCTATATTCTGCAGCAATATATGGTATTCCTTCAAGAGGACCTGAACCATGAACATCACCATAATTATGCCTATCATTATCTCTGCTAACGTATATATCATCTTCTTGTGTGCTAGCAAGTATTTTTAAATCAGCAAAGCCAAGATCTACATTTAATATACCAGCAATAATTTCAGAGGATAGCTCATAATCAGATGCAGAATCCTGTGCTAACCTTCTAGAGTTTGGAGTTGGATCATCTAATCCTTTCATAGCAGCTCCATTATTACTTGCATCAAAAAATTGACCGAAAATCCTTAAAGAAGTTTTTTCAGAGATATCAAAAAACCAATCTGATCTAAAGCTAGTATGATTAGCATCATCTAAATCTTGATTATTCAAAATATTTTTGCTGAAACCATCCCTATCGGTTGTAACAAGTGACATTCTTGTTGCAACTTTTTCAGTGAGTGGCAAGTTTAATGCGCCTCTAAGTTTTACTAAACCATAATTACCAAGGGCTATATCTGCCTTTCCTTTGACTTCATCGAAAGATGGTTTCTGACTAATAATATTAATAGTTCCGCCAGTGGAATTTTGACCAAACAAAGTACCCTGTGGACCACGTAATACCTCAATTCTTTCCAAATCGATAAAATCAGTTCTTAGCGAGAATTTAGAAGCTACAAAAATACCATCCATGTGAAGGGCTACAGAAGGTGCGGCAATAGCGTTTTGATTAGTTTCGTCACCAACACCTCTAATAGAGATAATTGTTTTATATCCTTCATTTTTAGCAACGGTAACACCAGGTGCTATTGCGCTTAGTCCTACAAAATCAGTAATATTTTTAATTTCAAGCTCCTGCTCTGTTAATGCTGTTACAGATAGCGATACATCTTGAAGACTTTCATCTCTTTTTTCTGCAGAAACAATCACTTCTTCAATTGCAGAACTTTGTGCTTGTACATCAAAATTAAACAAAAAAAGTAGTGATAAATATATTACTGAATGTAATTTTAAAATTTTCATTGGTTTAATATCCCCTTGTGCTTATGTAAAAGCTTTACTGCAGCACATAATAAAGTTATTTATATTAATAGAAGCAATTCACATGCCAAAAAGCAGTATAAAAAGCAAGTATGTTAAGTAATCTAACATTATGCATTGTAGAATGATTATGTAAATTATAATCCGGCAAAAATATGGAAAAATTTTTAGAAAAAACCTTTCAGCTTGAATTAAACCATACCTCTATTAAACAAGAATTCTTAGCTGGTTTCACAACTTTTATAACAATGGCTTACATTATTTTTGTTAATCCGCAGATGATGGCATCAAGTGGCATGGATTATGGAGCAAGTTTTGTTGGAACATGTATTGCTGCTGCTATTGCATGCTTTGCAATGGGTTTTTATTCAAACTGGCCAGTTGGGCTAGCTCCGGGTATGGGATTAAATGCTTTCTTTACTTACACTGTGGTTGGAGAAATGGGTTATTCATGGGAAATAGCACTAGGAGCTGTTTTTTTAGCTGGTATTTTATTTGTAATCATTAGCATCACGCCTTTAAGACAATGGATGCTTAATAGTATTCCTATGAATCTTAGGATTGCTATGGGAGCAGGCGTCGGCTTATTTGTAGGTTTTATTGGATTGAAGACTGGTGGGATTATTGTACAAAATGAAGCAACTTTTTTAAGTATGGGTAATTTTAAAAATATAGAAACCTTGCTAGCATCTATTGGCTTTCTTCTGATCTTGGTATTGGCTATAAGAAAAGTAACTGGTGCAATAATTATTGGAGTTCTCACTGTTACTATCTCAGGATTATTGCTTGGTTTAATTAATTTTAATGGCTTCGTTTCTTCTCCACCTGATTTAATGCCAACATTGATGCAATTAGATATTATTGGTGCGTTAGATGTTGCAATGATAAGCGTTATTATTTCTTTTCTTTTTGTTAATTTGTTTGATACTGCTGGCACCCTACTTGGCGTTGCATCTAGAGCAAACTTGATAGATAAATCAGGAAAAATTAAAAATTTGGATAGGGCTCTAAAAGCAGATAGCACTGCCAGTGTTGCAGGATCATTTTTTGGTTGCTCTCCTGTTACAAGTTATGTTGAGAGTTCAGCTGGTGTTGAGGCAGGCGGAAGAACTGGATTGACTGCAATAACAGTTGGTACATTTTTCTTAATTGCAATTTTCTTTTCCCCTCTTGCATCAATGGTTCCAAGTTATGCTACTGCAGGAGCTCTTGTTTACGTTGCAATCTTAATGCTTGGTGGAATGGAGAAGCTTGATTGGTCAGATAATACCGAGCTGTTGCCAGCTCTAATTATGATTATCATGATTCCGCTAACATTTTCTATAGCCAATGGAATAGCAATAGGATTTATTTCATATGTTGTTCTAAAGATTGCAGCAGGGAAACGATCAGATATTAGTATTGGGGCTTGGTTCCTTTTTATAATTTTTCTATTAAAATTTATCGTATTAGATTAATTTAAAAAGTAACTATTCCCACTCAATAGTAGCTGGTGGCTTGCTTGAAATGTCATAAACCACCCTGCTAACTTCTTCAATTTCATTTACTATACGACTAGATACATTCTCTAGAAACTCATAAGGAAGGTGCGCCCATCTAGCAGTCATAAAATCAACTGTCTCTACTGCTCTTAGAGCTATAACTTCAGCATATCTTCTCTCATCACCAACAACACCAACTGATTTTATGGGCAAATAAACTGCGAAAGCCTGGCTAACTGTTTTATATAAGTCAGCTTTTATAAGCTCTTCAATAAAAATATGATCAGCTTCTTTTAAAACAGATGTTTTCTCTTTTGTAATGTCACCAAGGATTCTTACTCCGAGTCCAGGGCCAGGAAATGGATGTCTATTAAGCATTTCTGGTGAAAGACCTAACTCAACCCCCATTGTTCTGACCTCATCTTTAAACAAGTCTCTTAATGGCTCCACCAATTCCAGCTTCATTTCTTCAGGAAGCCCGCCAACATTATGATGAGACTTAATGACTCTAGCTTGTTTAGACTCTGAACCAGATGATTCAATTACATCAGGATAAATGGTTCCTTGGGCTAAAAAATGAATATCTTTTAATTTAGTTGCCTCAGCATCAAAAACATCGATAAAAGTCCTTCCAATAATTTTTCTTTTTTGTTCAGGGTCTGCAATACCTTTTAAATGTCTTAGAAAAACTTCTTCGCTATCAGACTTAATAA
>CAJQGY010000091.1 GCA_905478015.1 uncultured SAR86 cluster bacterium | reverse complement strand
TTTATCTAAAAGATTGCTATAAGACTTTTCTCCAAATATAAGAATTAGAAAAGATACCAATCTCTTTTGTGAAGTGACCACTTTATTAGGAATTAAAGAGGATCCAGATAATATTAATGCATCTATATATTTATATTTCTGAATAACGCCTAGAGCTATCCATGAACCCATGCTATGGCTAAATAGAATTTTTTTTAATGTTGGGAATTTATGATTAGCATACTCAAGAACAGAAACTAAGTTATTTTCAATATTTTCAAGGTCGTTGCCCTCACCAAAATATCCAGGCAAGCCTCCATGATCTATGTAAGAACCATGCCCTATATGATCTGCAGAGACAACGTGATAACCAGAAGAATTGAAATGTTTAATCAACCACGAATATCTATGCATATGCTCTGCCATTCCATGACTAATAGTAACAACGCCTTTTATGTTTTCATTAGATGATAAAGATTCATTAATAAATTTTTTATCAATAGTTAAATTTTTAAACATAATTTATAATAAACCCAATTATAAATTTAATAAATAACATGAATGATATAAGTATTATTGGAACTGGTTTATGGTATCCGGACGAGTTAACTACCAATAAGGAAGTGGTGGACTCCTACAATACCTATGTTGATAATTTTAATAAAGAAAATGCTTCATTAATAGAAAGTGAGTCAATTAAAGCAAAAGCACATTCATCTGAAGAATTTATTCTAAAAGCATCTGGCATCAAAACCAGAAGACTTATCGATAAAAAAAATTCACTAGATCCAACTATGATGAGGCCCATTACTAAAAATGAAGATGCGTCTGAACTATCATTATTAGCAAGAGTTGGGATAGAGGCTGCAAAAAAGGCAATGGCCAAAGCAAATATTACTGCTGATCAAATCGATGGCGTAATTCTTGGCACTTCTCATTCAGGAAGGAACTATCCGGCTGTAGCAATAGAAATTCAAGAAGAGCTTGGTATTGATGGTTATGCGTATGATATGTTAGTAGGATGTTCATCTACAACCTTTGCTCTTAGTAATGCCTTTACAGATATTGTATCTGGTATGGCTAAAACCATTTTAGTAATAAATCCTGAAATAACTACACCAGGTTTAAATTTTTCTAATAGAGATGTGCATTTTATATTTGGTGATGGCTGTGTTGCTACCATTCTCCAACAAACAAATGAGTCTGGTTTTAAAATAATTGATAGGAAGCTGGTCACTAAGTTTTCTAATAATATTAGAAGTGATTTAAGTTATCTAAACAGAACAGCTTCTAATCAAAAAACTCCTGAAGAGCTTTTATTTTATCAAAATGGAAGAAGTGTTTTTAAAGAGGTTTGCCCTCTTGTTGCTAAAACAATATTAGAACAACTTAATAAAAACAACATAAAGCCAGATGAGATATCAAAATTTTGGTTGCATCAGGCTAATGGAAAAATGATAAGACTAATAGTTTCAAAAGTATTAGGAACTGATAGTTTTGATGAAGAATTGGCGCCCCTTCCAATGAAAGATTTTGGCAATCTAGCGTCTGCAGGATCTATGTTTGCTTTTGATCTATATAATGATCTAAGCAAAGGTGAAAAAGGGGTTATTTGCTCATTTGGTGCAGGTTACTCAATAGGGTCATTAATAGTTGAAAAAAATTAAAATCCACTAACATTTAAATTAAATATATTTATAATACAGCCATGGCACAATACGATTCAGTTATAGTTTTTGTTTTAGCAACAGTATTTATTTCTTTTTACCTTTTCATTGAAGCAAGACCGCATGGATCTTCTTTGATAGCTGATATTAAATATACAGTTCTTAGATTTCTAAGAATTAAATAACTTGCTTAAAAATAAGTATTTAGTTTTTCTATATATCTTAATTGCTCTTGTTCTTGGAGGGCTATCCTCATCCAACACCGCATCAGACCCCTGGTATCAAGATTTAATAAAATCAAGCTTGAATCCACCTGGTTATGTCTTTGGGATTGTATGGCCTATTTTGTATATTTTGATGGGTATATCGGCTTTTCTTACCTATTCAAAAGTTTATAAACTATTTTTATTGCAGTTGGTATTTAACACAATGTGGTCTTGGTTGTTTTTTGCATTCCATCAACCATTAATAGCTCTAATAGATATATATCTTTTAATTGGGCTAAATATTTATTTAATTAATCTAATGTGGGGAATCAATAAGCTAGCAGCATACTTATTTTTACCTTACATTATTTGGCTATTATTTGCCTCTCATCTTAATTTAGTTATCGTTATATTTAATTAGATATAAAGAGAAAGGACTAGTCCGGTCATGCATGAGGCTAAGGTTGCGCCTATTAAAGCCTTAAATGAAACCTCTATAAGCTCAGGCTTCTTTTCAGGAGCCATCGCGCTAATACCGGAAACGAGAATTCCAATAGAAGAGAAATTTGCAAAACCACATAAACCATAAAGCGTTATTAGTCTTGATCTATCTGAAAGAACACCTTCTGATAAAGATGCAAGCTCACCATAGGCAACAAATTCATTAAGAGCTGTTTTAATTCCTAGCAATTTACCAGAGACTAAAGCCTCACTCCATGGAACACCCATCAGCCAGGCTATAGGAGCAAACATATAACCAAGAATAAGTTGAATCGACAAAGGTTCTCCACCTAAAGTTAATGGGATTAATCCTATTATTGAATCAGCAACATAAACCAGAGCAATAAATGCCAATACAATTGAACCAACTCCTAAAGCTATATTTAGGCCATCGCTTGTACCCCTTGTAATAGCGTCCATTGTGCTTTCATAGACTCTTGGAGTATTGGAAGACTCAAAGTCTGTAACGTGATTGGAAGGAATCATTATGTTTGCATAAACAATAGCAGCAGGTACAGAAAGTATTGAAGCAATTAAAAAATGTTGTATTAAATTGATGCCATCAAATTTCATATCTAGCATGCTTACGAGAGCAATCATTACAGAGCCAGCAACTGTTGCCATACCTGTTGTCATTAGAATAAGTAGCTCTTTTTTAGATAAATCTTTAAGATAAGGTCTTATCAGTAGAGGAGCCTCTACTTGACCAACAAAAACATTTGCTGCAGAACCTAATCCTATTGGACCACCGATATTAAAAAGTTTTTGACATACTGCTGAAAAACCTTTCACCAAAATAGGAAGAACTCTCCAATACCACAAGACAGCTGTAAAACAGGACATGACAATAATAAATGGAAGAATATTAAAAGCAAAAATAATTGCAGAACCTTTTTGAGATTCAACATATGGCGATTCACCTCCACCAAGATATCCAAATATAAAGCTTGATCCTTCAGCAGTAGCAACTTTTAAGACCTCGACACCATTAGAAAGATATTCAAAAAAAGAAGTGATTAGTGGCACTTTTAAAAGCACTGCTGCAAGAATAACTTGAAAAACTATTCCACCAGCTACATGTTTATAATTAATTAATT
Source organism: uncultured SAR86 cluster bacterium (assembly GCA_905478015.1). Classification (GTDB taxonomy): domain Bacteria; phylum Pseudomonadota; class Gammaproteobacteria; order Magnimaribacterales; family D2472; genus CAJQGY01. The sequence continues at coordinate 10,054 of CAJQGY010000091.1, read as the reverse complement.
TTAAATTATTTGAAAAAGGAATTGCTAAAGCTATAAGTCCAATAAATCCGATCAGTATTTGTAGGTATTCCATGCTATTAGTATAACTTAATTGCCTTTAATCTTTCATTTAAAAAGTCATGAGCTGAGACTCCCTTTGAGCCTTGTTTAAATATATCTCTTAGATCTGTCTCTGGAGAAGGATGCATAAAAAACGGGATGCTGTATCTTGATGTTGGTTCATTCTCAACATATTGAACGACTCTATGAGTAGTACTTTTTAATTTTTTATTTGTAACAAGTTGCATCATGTCCCCTATATTACAAACGATTGAATTAGAACTAGGTTGAACCCTAATCCATTCATCATTTTTATTTAATACCTCCAAGCCACCCTCTTCAGCTCCAACAAGTAAGGTAATTAGATTAATATCCTCATGAGCTCTTGCTCTATGAATATTTGTGGTATTTTTTACTGGTGGATAATGGATAGGTCTTAAAAGTGAATTACCTTTTTCTGTCCAAGAATCAAAAAAGTTTTTTTCAATGCCTATAGATTCAGCAATAACTCGAAGAACTCTTGTGCCAATGCCATGAAGGTCTTCAAACAGAAGATCAAAGTTTCTATTAAAATCTTCTAATTCTTGGATAATTATATTTTTAGGTATCTTAGAAGAGTATGAGGTATCAGTAATAGGCCCATGGTGCCAAAACTCTTTAAGATCTGCAATGCTCTCCCCAACTGCTGTTTCTATGCCAAAAGGAGTATATCCCCTTGCCCCACCAATCGCTGGATCATGATATAAATTCTTTACTTCATCTGAAAGATTAAAAAAGTCTTTTGATGACTTGTAACAAGAATCAAGAACTTTTTCAGATAAACCATGATCAGTAATTGAAAAAAAACCATGGCTGTTTAAGGCTTCTGCTAATAGAGAGGTCGCTTTAGGATCTCCATTTTCAATATCTTTAAAAGAAAGTTCTGGTATTTGATTTGATGTTTTCATAGGCATTAAAAAAGGCGGTATTAAACCGCCTTTTAATTATATATCAATTATTAGAATTTATATTTAATTCCTAACTGAGCTCTCCAGATACTCTGAGTAGCTGATATTCTGTCTTCAAATGGATTGTCGATATCATATCTATAAGCATAGCCGCTATAGTCATACTTATTATCAACAATTCTTAAATCCATAACATCTAGCCTACCTGAGTAGTAACCAAACTTAACAACACCTTTTTTGTCATCAATTAAGTTAAGTAGATTCTCTATACCTAAAGTTATAACCACTTCATCATCAGCTCTAAATCCAGGAAGTATCTGAGTAACTTTTACATCAAGTGATGACTGCCATGGATAGTTGAAAGACCCTCTTGGCTGAATAGAACCAGCATATCTTTCAAGACCATATGTATTATGAAGAAGGTTTATTACTTCTGCTGCTCTAGCTGAAGCTTCAAAAGATCCCTCATCTCTACACTTATAAGACCAGCAAATTAATGGGTCGTTAGTTCCAGTAGGTATGTATAGTAAAGCAGAGCTGTCATCATTTAAATTGTAATCATAACCAAAGGCTTTTGATCCATAATCGCCTGTAGAACCTGTAAATGTATCAAATGATAAGTAGCCTGGTAAACCAGACTTTCTCTCGAAGATCATTGAGAAAGTTGTTGGTTTATCTTCACCAAAGAAATAATGCTTAGATGTCACAGTAGCGAGGAATCTATGTTCAGTTTCATAGATTGATCTCATAGGTTTTCTGTTGTTGTAATCAATAGCTCCAACTTTTCCGTAGTTAGAGTTTGATGTTGAAGAAGTCATACCACTTAGCTCATCAATGTTTTGAGCTGTGTAGCTCATTACTAACCTACCATCACCATCATTGAAGCTTCTAGCGAACGTTGCAGACATAACTTCTCTTTCACCACAACAATCATTGTAGAGACCGGCTTTGTATGTTCTTCTACCTGTCATGTTGTATATAGGACGTCCATCAGGAGCTGTAACAGTTGGAACTGTAGGCTCATATCCATCTAATGGATATCCAGTATCAATCACTTTATATAAAGCTTCTTCTTGATTTGAGTTTAAGTAAGTTAAAGTCATATCCCAATTTTCTGATAACTGTCTTTCGTATGTGACGTTTAAGATTTTTGATTCAGGCCACTCAAAATTAGGTGATATGAAATCAATCTTAGCACTCGTTAAAGGAGCATTGGCAATAGCTTGCTGAACACAACCTGGAAGACCAACTCCTGCAGCAGCAAGTGGGTTACAGCCAGCAGCAGCATAATCAGAATCATAAGCTGAAACTCTTACGCCATCGTTTGTATATGCATTAGAAATCCATACTGCAGGTAATTTAGCAGAGTAAGTACCGTAAGTAATATTTAACGAACTTACATCATCAATAAGTAAATCAGCACCAAATCTATAATTAAGAAGACTTGTTCCATCGATACCAGCATTACCAAAACCATACTCAGCTTCAAAATCTGGATTGGCAGCAGGAGCATCGTCTGAAGAGTACTCGTCGTATCTTAGACCTGCAGTTAAAGTTAATCTATCTGAAACAGTTATTTCATCTTGTATATACATTGATGAAAGACTGTATTCAAAATTAGCAGCTGCATCAGCAGGATTTCCAGTTTTTGCATTGTTTGCAAAGAAAGAACTTGCATTACCGTTATTAAAGTCATCTAGAGAATCAAATTCCCACTGACCATCTTGAGCAACGATAAATAAGTTATAAATATCCCAGCTAGTATTTTCATAACCTGCTGTAATTTTATGATTATCTGCATAATAAATTGCTTTTAACTTTAAAAAGTCTGTCGTAGTAGCAAGCTCATTTGCTGATCTATAAATATCAGCTCCAATGTAAACTTCATTACCATAAGCATTATCAATGTATAAATTAGGAACATTTTGACCTGCTGGAGAATTTTGTCCAGTAGTTGTTTCCTTGCTTGAGTAGTTAACTTCTGTGGAAAGATTATCTGACCAATTTGAGATTAACAAAACACTATTAGTCTCTGTTTTTTCTGTCTTAAGGTAGGAGGCAGAAGTAAAGTAAAATGAATCAAAGCCGCTGTCAGCTCTCAATGCGTCACCTTCAGCTAATTTGTAGTCATATTGCAATCTATGATTTTCATCAACAATATAGTCAAGTCTTAAAGTGACATTTTCTTGAGTAGACTCTGTTGTATCTGCATAAGAAAGAGGATCAAAACCATATAGGTCTATGGTTGTTTGTCTTATTTCAGCAACTTGAGCAGTTGTTATTGATTGCTCAATCTGAGCATTTGAACCGGCTGGTCCAAAAAGAACAGGGTTTGTTAGAACACTTTCTTCATATGATGTGAAGAAGAATGCTTTGTCTTGTATTATTGGTCCACCAAACGTGAAACTTGTAGCAGTATCTTCTTTATCAAAGGAATAATCTCTACCATCGATCTTATCTCCATAGAACTGATCTCCTCTATCATAGAAAGCTGCACTTCCAGTAAACTCGTTAGTACCACCTTTAGTAATGAATTCTATAACACCACCCCTAAAATTAGAGTACTCAACAGATGCTGGAGCAACTTTAATGCTCATTTGCTCAATAGCATCTAGATTTAATGGACTTCTTTGAGAAGGATAGCCATTTCCATTCAAACCAAAATCATCATTGAATGAAACACCATCAACTTTTATATCATTGGATCTTGGATGAGCTCCACCGATACTTATTGCTTCATTTCCATCCTCAGCATCATCCAAGGACACCAAAGGATTAAGTCTCATAAGATCTTTTATATCACGAGTAATTGAAGGTGTATTTTGAATAGTCTCAGCATCAATGGTAGTTGTATAACCTTGTGCTGTCATTTGTTCAATTTTTTGACCTACAACAACAACGTCATCAACATCACCAACTGAAACAAGTGAAAAGGATACTCTTCCGGTTTCTCCAACCTGAAGGAATGTCTCTACAGAATCAGGAAGCAAGCCATTAGCTGAAGCCTTTATTTTGTATGGTCCACCAGGTCTTAAACCGGCAGCTCTATACCTACCATTATCTGCAGTTACTTTGGTAACTTTAGTATTAGTTGGCACATAGGTAATCTCAACTGTTGCACCACCAACCGCGTCACCACCATTAGAAACAACACCAGAGATATCTGAAGTTAATTCTTGGGTAAAAGCAAGCGGGGAAATGAAAAGTGAGAAAAGAAAGATTCTAAACGTCTTATTCATAATGATAATATCCTCTAAAAATATTAGTAAAATTTTGCTATACAAATAATAACAGAAAAAACTATAAAACTTGTGACAATTGTTAAAGATTTATAAAGAAATTTTATTTTTTCCCATAAAGTCCTTAAGGACATCTGGGATTTCAATGCAATTCCCATTTTCATTGTAATTATTTTCAACGATGGCGACCAATGTTCTTCCTACTGCCAAAGCTGAACCATTAATCGTATGAGCTAATATTTTATTAGACCCATCTTTGATTTTGATATTTGAGCGTCTAGCTTGAAAGTCACTAAAATTTGAACAAGAAGAGATTTCTCTATATTTATTTTGGCTAGGCATCCATACTTCAATATCAAAAGTTTTAGAGGAGCTGAATCCTAAGTCACCAGCACAAAGCTCAATAACTTGATAAGGTAAATCCAGTAATTGAAGAATTTCTTCAGCGTTATTCAAAAGGTTATTTAAGTCATCTAAGGACTTGTCAGGATGGCTTATTTGAACTAATTCAATTTTTTCAAATTGATGCTGTCTAATAAGCCCTTTTGTATCTTTACCATAACTTCCAGCCTCAGACCTAAAGCAAGGAGTATGAGAGGTGACCTTTTTAGGTAGCTCATCCTTGTTAAATGTTTTATTTCTGAACAAATTAGTCAAAGGTACTTCTGCAGTTGGGATAAGGTAAAGGTTGTCAGATGCCTTAAATAAATCTTCCTCAAATTTTGGAAGTTGTCCTGTGCCCATTAATGATTCTTTATTTGCCATAAATGGGACGTAATATTCTTCATACCCATTTTTATTGGCAATATTTAGCATAAAATGTATTAGTGATCTTTGTAATTTAGAAAGGTCTCCTTTAAGAACAGAAAACCTTGAACCAGCTATATTTGCAGCTATGTCTGTATCGATATTTGAAGTAATTGAAAGATGGTCTGGTGAGTTCTGAGTTTTAATTTCACCATATCTAGATACAACAACATTATCATTCTCAGAAGATCCCAAAGGAACATCTTCTCTAGGAATATTTGGTATATCAAACAAGAAGTTATTTATTAAATTTAATAAGTTTTGTAAAGACTCGTCTTTTGATTTTAATTCAGCATTAATAGAATCAATTGTTTCTTTTAAATTTTCTGTTTCCTCACCAGCTGCCTTCAATTTACCAAACTGAACAGATAAATCTTTTCTTTTTGACTGAAGTGATTCAACGGAAACTTGAAGATCTTTCCTTGAGGAATCTAGTTCATTAAATTTTTCAATATCTAATTCATAACCTCTTTTTAGAAGAGTTTCTTGGGTCTGTTTGGCTTCGTCTCTTAACTTTTTTATGTCTATCATCTATTTACCAAGTATTAATCCAATGTAAGTTGCTAATATCGTCAACGATATTGTAAGCATTATATATAAAGAACCAATGATTGGACTATTTGATGCAAACAAATCAATGCTCTGACTAGAGAAAGCCGACATCGTAGTAAAAGATCCTAAAAAACCAATTATAAAAAAATAATATGAAGCATCTTTTAATTGAATGCTTGAACCAAGAGCCAAACCAATCAATAAGCAACCTATAATATTTACTAGTAATGTGGCTATGGGAAATGAGCTAAACCAAAATTTTTCAACTAGAACTGTTAATGAATATCTTAATATCGCTCCTAAACCTCCACCTAGACCAATTAATATGACATTCATTATTTGAGTTCCTTGAAAAGAATTGTATTAAGTATATTTAAGTTATCTAAATAATCTATTGAGAAAGAATCGTCTGAAATGAGTTTTATTATTAATGGTCTCTCATCTATATCTAAAGCAAGTGAACCATTTGAAATTTCTGAAATATTATCTTTTTTGAAGCCAAGTTTTAGAATATTAATAATTGATTTATTAGGCAAGGTTTCTATTTCTATGGTTTTAATTTGGTTAAATTCAAGATCATTGATCTCGATATATGAATCAGTTATAGAATATTTCTCTTTAAATGGCGAACTTATATTTATAAAAATTGTATTATTAATTCGAGAAATTTTGCCTTCTGAGACCTGTATTGAATTTGTCATCTCATTGAGAGATGTCTGAGTAAATACGCTTTTGTCTGAAAGTAAAATATTATTGATTAAATCTAGATTGGAAGAAAAGGAATTGCATGAAAATAATGCAATAAGTACAAAATTAAATAATCTCACTGTCTTTTCGGAACAAGAACTTCTCTCGAGCCATTTGAACTCATTTCAGTTACAAGGCCAGCTTCCTCCATTGTTTCAATTAATCTTGCAGCTCTGTTGTAACCAATTCTCAATTTGCGTTGGACGGCTGAGATAGATGCACGTCTAGACTCAATAACAAAATTTACAGCCTCATCATACAGCTCATCAGAGTCTTCTGAATTACTTCCAGATGATTCTGATCCACTCCAGCCAGGTATTGGCCCAGTCTCTTGAGCTTCGTTAACAATATTTTCAATATAATCCGGCTCTGCTCTGGACTTCCAGTCATTAACTACCCTATGAACCTCATCATCTCCAACAAAAGCACCATGAACTCTTATGGGAACTCCAACTCCAGGTGGTAAGTAGAGCATGTCACCGTAGCCTAATAATTGTTCTGCGCCACCTTGATCAATGATAGTTCTAGAATCGATCTTTGATGAGACTTGAAATCCTATTCTAGTTGGAATATTGGCTTTGATAAGACCAGTAATAACATCTACTGATGGTCTTTGTGTGGCAAGTATTAAGTGGATTCCTGCTGCTCTAGCTTTTTGTGCAATCCTAGCAATCAAGTGCTCAACTTTTTTACCAACAAGCATCATCATGTCAGCAAACTCATCAACAACAACGACTATTGAAGGCAATGTTTCTAAATACTCCTCTTCATTTTCATTGAGCGGATTTAATATCTGTTTTCCATTTTCTGCAGCTTCTTCAATTTTTTTATTGAAGCCAGCTAAATTTCTTACACCCATCATGGACATTAATTTATATCTTCTGTCCATCTCAACAACACACCACCTCAAACCATTTGATGCATCTGTCATATCAGTAATAACAGGAGTGAGAAGATGAGGTATGCCATCATAAACAGATAACTCTAACATTTTAGGATCAATCAATATTAATCGAACGTCTTTTGGATCTGATTTAAATAAAAGACTTAAGAGCATGGCATTAACACCGACAGACTTACCTGAGCCCGTTGTTCCAGCTACTAATAAATGTGGCATCTTTCCTAAATCAACTACGACAGATTTACCAGCAATATCATGGCCAAGTGCTAATGTTAAATTTGAGGTTGATGTCTTAAATGCATTTGATGAAAGAATCTCTGTCAGTCTTACCATTTTTCTATTTGTATTAGGTATTTCAATCCCAACAACTGATTTTCCCTCTATAACTTCAACAACCCTTACAGAGCTAACCGATAGAGATCTTGCAATATCCTGGGCGATTCCAGTAATTTTACTTGCTTTAGTTCCAGGTGCAGGTTGAATCTCAAACCTTGTTACAACTGGTCCTGGTAAAACTGTTTCTACAACAGCCTCAATTCCAAATTCATTTAACTTTGTCTCAAGAAGCAGTGCTAATTCATTTAATTCTTCTTTAGATAATGATGATCCATCATCAAGAGCTCTATCAAGCAATTGGGTGCTTGGCATTTTTGTCTTTTTAGGATCAATATCTATTTTATCTGATGGTGTATTAACTTCCTTTAGCTTAGATTCAGTATCAATTTCTTTTTGTTTAGTTGGTATCTCAGGTTTTGGTTTGTTATCGAATAGAATTTTTTTAGTCTTTGGTAGCTTAGCTGTTTCCATTTTTTTAACTTCTATATTAGCTTTAAATTTTAAATACCAGTCAGTCAGGATAGATTTAAAACGTGAAGTAAGTTTTCCAATATTATGAAATAAAGATTTTAAAAGTATGGAAAAGGAAGTGAAAATAGCCAATAAATATTTTCCAATCAGTTGCAGAAAACTTAACCAAGAAAAATTAAATGCATTTGATGACGCAGGAACTAAAAAAAGTGTAAAAAATATTAAACCCCCAACAGTTCCAATGTTAGAAGACAGGCCTCCAAAAAGAAGCTTACCAGTTGCTCCGCCAGAGATACCTGTAAAATAATATTCAAGAATTGAAGAGCAGCTTATTAATAAAATAATAGAGCTTGCAATTCTCACAATAACTTTAGAAGAAGAATTATATTTATCTTTGTAAAAGATTATTTGTGCCGACCAAATACAACCTATCAATAATAAAATATATGCTGAGTAACCTATTAGTGTGAAAAGGAAATCTGAGATATTTGCTCCCAGAGGGCCACCAAGATTAGAAATTGTATTTGTGGAGTTTTGATTAAAAAATCCTGAGTCAGCTGAACTGTAGGATACTAATGCTACAAAAATATATATTGAAAGACCGATTAAAAAATAACTAAAAAAGTTTATTGCTGATTTTTTTATATATGGAGAAAACATTTTTAGTTTAATAACCCTAATTTTTTATAAAAATTTAACTATTTATGAATAACATTTAATTAATATTCAACTATAATCCAATCATGTCAATAAATCATAACAAATTAATCATTTTAGGTTCAGGTCCTGCAGGCTATTCTGCTGGAATATATGCTGCAAGAGCAGGATTAGAGCCAGTACTTATCAGCGGAGCGCAAGAAGGTGGTCAATTAACAACAACTACTGATGTTGAAAATTGGCCTGGAGATAGTAATGATCTTCAAGGTCCTGACCTTATGATCAGAATGAAAGAGCATGCTCTTAAATTTGATGTAAAAATGATTAGTGATCATATTGATTCTGTTGATCTAAGCTCAAAACCTTTCAAGTTAAAAGGATCAGATGAATATACATGCGATTCTCTAATTATTTCAACTGGCGCAAGCGCAATGTATTTAGGTATTCCAAGTGAAGAAGAGTTTTTAGGTAAAGGTGTTTCAGCATGTGCAACATGTGATGGATTCTTTTATAGAGATCAAGAAGTTGTTGTGATTGGTGGGGGAAATACTGCTGTTGAGGAAGCTTTGTATCTTGCAAATATTTGTTCAAAAGTAACTTTAGTCCATAGAAGAGATGAATTAAGAGCAGAAAAGATACTGCAAGACAGGCTTTTTAAAGAAGAGGATTCAGGGAAAGTGGACATTCTATGGAATGCCGAACTCAAAGAGGTTTTAGGAGATGAAATGGGTGTTAACGGAGTCTTATTAAAAACTGAACAAGGCGAAATTAATTTAAGTGTGCATGGTGTGTTTATAGCTATAGGACATAAGCCTAATACAGATATCTTTAAAGGACAGTTAAATATGAATAATGGGTATTTAGAGATCAATTCTGGAACACTTGGCAATGCTACTGAAACATCTATAAAAGGAGTTTTTGCTGCAGGAGATGTCTCTGACCAAATATATAGGCAAGCAGTCACTTCAGCTGGCTCGGGTTGTATGGCTGCTCTTGATGCAGAAAAATTTCTCTCTGAGTAGCATGACTTTCAAAGCTTATCAAATAGAAGAGTTAAATGGAGTCTTTAGTGGTTCGGTTAAAACTCTAGAAACTCCATCTATTGATGAGGGTCATATTATTGTCAAGGTTGATTATTCATCTTTGAATTATAAAGATGCATTGGCTGCTACTGGGGTTAAAGGAATTGTCAGACAATACCCTTTCATTCCAGGAATTGATTCTGCTGGAACAGTTATACAAACATCTTCAAAAGATTTTTTAGTTGGTGATAAAATTATTCTAACTGGTTACAAAATGGGTATGTCAGTTAATGGAGGTTTTGGTGGGATTGTTCATGCTCCTGCTAATTGGGCAGT
>CAJQGY010000090.1 GCA_905478015.1 uncultured SAR86 cluster bacterium | reverse complement strand
TCCATTGTGCACAATATAAACATTGTCTTTTGATTTATGAGGATGAGCATTTGCCTCAGTCGGCTCCCCATGGGTTGCCCATCTTGTATGGGCTATGCCAAGCTTACTTTTTGGCTTTTCAGCTATCATTTTATCTTCTAAAAGCTGAACCTTTCCAAGCGCCCTAAGGTGTGCGATTTTATCCCCTTGGTGTAGAGCAATACCAGCCGAGTCATAGCCTCTGTATTCCATTTTATGAAGGCCTTGGACTAATAATTTTCCTACATGCCTATTTGAGGCAGCTGCAATAATTCCACACATGATTAATCCTTTTTCTTAGACCAGTTGTCTTTGTTTGTTTGTTTAGATCTTCCGACACCAAGAGCATCTTCTGGAACATTTTTTGTAATAACCGAACCTGCAGCAATGGTTGAACTGTTGCCGATTTCAACTGGGGCCACTAAAGAAGAGTTACTTCCTATAAAGCTATTATCTCCAATTATAGTTTTATGCTTATTAGTGCCATCATAATTACAAGTAATGGTTCCTGCTCCAATATTTGTTTTGGTGCCAACATTTGTGTCGCCAAGATAAGTAAAATGATTTGCTTTTGATCCCTCGCCTAAGGTTGTATTTTTTGTCTCTACAAAATTACCCACTTTGGCAAGATTCTTAATGTCACTTCCCTCTCTAAGCCTTGCATAAGGGCCAATTACACACTTCTCTCCAACTTTTGCGCTTACTAGATGCGAGAAAGCCTCAACCCTTGAACCGTCACCAATATGCACGTCTTTTAAAATAGTATTTGGTCCAATGTAAACATTATTACCAAGAACCACTTCGCCTTCTAAAATAACGTTCACATCGATTGTGCAATCTTTTCCAGCCTCCACCGTCCCTCTTACATCTAACCTTGATGCGTCGATAACGGTAATGCCTAAATCAAATAATTCTTCTGTTTTCATGGATCGATATATTGTCTCTAGCCTTTCTAGCTCTTTTTTATTATTGGCGCCTTGGACCTCTTCGTTAGAAGCGTCACATGTATTTATCTTTACGCCTTTAAGATTCATTATAGAAACTAAATCAGTTAAGTAAAATTCGTTAGCAGCATTCTCATTTTTAATCTCAGATAAGCCTTCGGCTAAAAGATCTTTGTCTACACACAATACGCCTGTAAAAACTTGTTTTATTTCTCTCTCAGATTCAGATGCGTCTTTCTCTTCAACTATTGAAAGAGCATGGCCATCTTTATTTTTTTTGACTCTTCCGTAGCCAAACGGGTTCTCTAAAACAGTGGTAAGTATTGAGGCGCCTTCAGTAGATGCGCTAATTAAGTCATTTAATGTATCTTCTTTTATTAAAGGAACGTCCCCGTAAAGTACTAAAACTTTAGAGTTATCTGATACTTTGTCTAAACCACACTTAACTGCATCTCCAGTTCCAATTGGCCTGGGCTGAAGGCTTGTGGTTATGTTGAGATGGGATAATTTTTTTGCTTCATCAATAATTGACTCTTTGTCGTATCCAACAACCAGGGTTATATTCTTTGTGATTTTTCCGGCGGTATTGCATATTTTCTCTAACATAGATGTGCCGCCTATTTGCTGAAGGGATTTTGCACGATTAGAGTTCATTCTTGAGCCTTCGCCAGCAGCAAGAATAATAGTATGTATGTTCACATTAATTTAATGTTTAAAATTAATACTTATATTACTGCTTTTTACGAAGTTTTTGAATTGTTTTGAGCCTTGCTACTGCTTCGGCTAATTGAGATGCTGCTTTTGCGTAATCAAGAGTTGCATCTTGGTTGGCTAGATCTTTCTCTGCCGCTTCTTTTGCTTTTATAGCCTCAGCCTCATCTAAATTCTCTGCACGCTCGGCGGTATCAGAAAGAACTGTCACTAAGTCTGGCTGGATTTCTAGAAACCCTCCAGAGCAAAAAAATGCCTCTTCTTCTGATCCATTAACAACCCGAACTGGGCCGGGTGCTAAACCAGTTAAAAGAGGCGTATGTCCTGGAGCGACACCAATTTCACCCAGCGAACCGGTTGCATAAACCATAGTTCCTTCGCCGGAATAGATTTCTTCACTTGAAGAAACTATGTTGATCTTGATAGTGCTCATACTTATAACGTTTTAGCTTTTTCTACAGCTTCTTCTATAGTTCCAACCATGTAAAACGCCTGTTCTGGAAGGTCGTCATAGTCGCCTGCTAATAAGCCTTTAAACGCTTTAATAGTGTCATCAAGTGATACATATTTTCCAGGAGTACCTGTAAAAATTTCTGCAACAAAGAATGGTTGAGATAGGAATTTTTGTGCTTTCCTGGCCCTTGCTACCAATCCTTTATCCTCTTCAGAAAGTTCATCCATACCCAAAATAGCAATAATATCTTTAAGTTCATTATATCTTTGTAATATTTTTTGAACTCCTTGTGCTACTGCATAGTGCTCATCACCAACAACAAAAGGATCCAACTGTCTGCTTGTTGAGTCAAGTGGATCTACAGCAGGATAAATACCCAGCTCAGAAATTTGTCTTGATAAAACAACAGTTGCGTCCAAATGGGCAAATGTTGTCGCAGGAGATGGGTCTGTTAAATCATCAGCTGGAACATATACAGCTTGAATTGAAGTAATAGAGCCAGTATTGGTTGAGGTAATTCTTTCTTGAAGCGCGCCCATTTCCTCTGCTAGTGTTGGCTGATATCCAACAGCAGATGGCATTCTTCCTAGAAGGGCTGATACCTCAACACCTGCCAGTGTATAACGATAGATATTATCGATAAACAAAAGAACATCTTTTCCATCATCTCTAAATTTTTCTGCCATAGTTAGTCCGGTAAGAGCAACCCTTAATCTGTTTCCTGGGGGCTCATTCATCTGACCGTATACCATTGCTACTTTTGAATCTTCAGGTTTTTCAATATTTACAACTCCAGATTCTTGCATCTCGTAATAGAAATCATTCCCTTCTCTTGTTCTTTCACCCACACCGGTGAAAACCGAAAGACCTGAATGTTGAAGAGCAATATTATTAATAAGCTCCATCATGTTAACTGTTTTACCAACACCAGCTCCACCGAATAAACCAACTTTTCCACCCTTGGCAAATGGACACATAAGGTCGATAACCTTAATGCCTGTTTCAAGAATGTCATTTGATGCAGATTGATCTGTATAACTAGGTGGCTTTCTATGGATAGGCATTTTTTCTTTCTCACCAATAGGGCCCTTTTCATCAATTGGATTTCCAAGAACATCCATAATTCTTCCAAGTGTTTCTTGTCCAACAGGAACAGAGATAGGAGCATTGGTTCTTGCAACTACAAGGCCTCTTTTTAACCCCTCTGTTACACCCATGGCAATTGTTCTAACAACGCCATCACCTAATTGCTGTTGAACCTCTAGTGTTGTTCCACTCTCCTCAATCAAAAGAGCTTCATATACTTTTGGAATGTTGTCTTTTTCGAATTCGACATCGATAACAGCTCCAATTATTTGTGTTACTAATCCGTTGCTCATATTTATTTCTCCTTAAACTGCGGCTGCGCCACCAACTATCTCTGAGAGCTCTTGAGTGATAGCTGCTTGTCTTACATTGTTGTATAAAAGTTCTAGTTCTTTGATTAAATCACCTGCGTTGTCTGTTGCATTTTTCATTGCGATCATTTTTGCTGCTTGCTCACAAGCATTGTTTTCAACAACAGCTTGATAAACTAATGACTCTATATATCTTGTTAATAAACCATCTAGCAAACTTTTTGCCTCTGGTTCATAAATATAATCCCACTGTGATTTTGGCCCGCCATCTTCCTCTGGTGAAAGTGGAATAAGCTGTTCAACCTTGGGCTGTTGGGTCATTGTATTAACAAAACTATTTGAGCATAGGTAGGCTTGATCAATGTCGCCGTTTTTGTGCATGTCTAAAACCACTTTTGTAAAACCAATTAAGTCGTCTGGGTTTGGTTTATCGCCTAATTTTTCAACAACAGCAACAACCTTCCCTCCCACTGATTTAAAAAAGCCTGATGCTTTTGTTCCTACAAGAGCAAATGTTGACTCAATGCCTTGGGCGTCTAGTTCAGCTGATTTAGAAATTACTTGTTTAAACAAGTTAATGTTTAAACCTCCGCAAAGACCTTTGTCTGAAGAGATAACAATGAAGCATGCTTTTTTAGGTTTTCTTTCTTCATAAAAAGGATGGTTATATTCAGAGCTTGCTGACGCAATATGTGAGATAACTTCTTTAATTTTTAAAGAATATGGCCTTCCCTCAAGCATCCCGTCTTGAGTTTTTTTCATTTTAGAAGCAGCAACCATTTCCATGGCTGATGTAATTTTTTGCGTGCCTTTAATGCTCGCAATTTGTTTTCTTACTTCTTTTGTATTAGCCATCTTTTTTAATATTTAAAAAGTTTGTGTTTTTTTAAAGTCTTCAACAAGGGCTTTGAATTGATCTTCAATATCATCATTCCAGTCACCGGTTGTATTAATTTGATCTTCAAGGTCAGCTTTTTCAGCTGTAAGGTAACCATGAAGGGCTTCCTCAAAGTCTAAGATTTTCTCAACTTCAACATCTGCCATATACCCTCTATCCGCAGCAAATAAACTTAATGCCTGTTGGGCTACACTCATTGGAGCATACTGTTTTTGCTTTAAAAGTTCTGTGAAGGCTTTACCATTTGCAAGCTGTTGTTTTGTTGCATCATCAAGATCAGAAGCAAATTGAGAGAAGGCTGCTAGTTCTCTGTATTGAGCTAAAGCTGTTCTCACTCCTCCGGCTAATTTTTTCATTATTTTGGTTTGTGCTGAGCCACCAACCCTTGAGACTGATAGGCCTGGGTTAATAGCTGGTCTAACACCTGCATTAAATAATTCTGTTTCTAGGTAAATTTGTCCATCTGTAATTGAGATAACATTTGTTGGAACAAAGGCTGAAACATCTCCAGCCAAGGTCTCAATAATTGGAAGAGCTGTTAATGATCCTGTTTTGCCTTTAACCTTTCCTCCTGTGACTTGCTCTACATATTCAGCGTTTACCCTTGCCGCTCTCTCAAGCAATCTGGAATGAAGATAGAATACATCTCCTGGATAAGCTTCCCTTCCTGGAGGCCTTTTAAGTAATAGTGAAACCTGACGGTAAGCCACGGCCTGTTTTGACAGGTCATCATAAACAATTAAAGCATCCTCACCCTTGTCTCTAAAATACTCACCCATTGCACAGCCCGAGTAGGCTGATAAATATTGCATGGGAGCAGGGTCGGCTGCGGTAGCAGAAACAATAATTGTATGCTCCATAGCCCCATATTCTTCAAGCTTTCTTACAACGTTTGCAACAGTTGATTGTTTTTGACCAATAGCAACATAAATACATTTAATTCCTGTTCCTTTTTGATTGATAATAGCGTCAATAGCAACTGCTGTTTTACCAGTCTGCCTGTCACCGATAATAAGCTCTCTTTGACCCCTTCCTATTGGCACCATTGCATCAACAGCTTTTAAGCCTATTTGAACAGGCTGGTCAACTGATTGTCTGGCAATAACTCCTGGAGCAACAACCTCTACTGGTGATGAGCTCTCTGCTTTTATTTCTCCCTTTCCATCTATAGGGGTTCCCAAAGTGTTAACAACCCTTCCAAGCATTGCTTCTCCAACAGGCACTTCCAAAACCTTACCTGTACAAAGTGCTTTTTGGCCCTCAACTAGGTCTAAATAATCTCCAAGCACAACTGCTCCTACTGAATCTTGCTCAAGGTTAAGGGCCATTCCCTTTGTTCCATTTTCAAATTCTATAACTTCTCCATACATAACATCGCCCATGCCATGTATTCTTACAATACCGTCAGATACACTAACAATAATGCCTTCATTTT
>CAJQGY010000089.1 GCA_905478015.1 uncultured SAR86 cluster bacterium | reverse complement strand
CTTAAAAATATTCCAATTGGAATCCTTGCAAAAGGCTCTGTCCCAAGAAAAACAATAAAAAGAGGATTGGGTGACCGTTCTGCTGATTTATTATTTGACTCTGTAAGTATTAGGTCTGGAAACTGGGTGTATGCTGATTTAAATGGGTGGGTTGTTAGCGATAAAGAATTAATATTTTAATCTTTCAATTTCCCTGTCTTTTTCTTCCCAAATTTCTTCAATCCAATCTTTAAAATCAATTCTATATTGCTTATCAATAGAGTAGTTTTTGTTTTTTAAATGATCTGGAATTTTATATTTTTTGATAAGCACTTTTACGTCTTTCATTTCTCCATTTAGAAAAGACCAAGCACTTCGTTTATTTGATTTATAAATTAACGAGAAGTCGACTAGCGTATCTATATTATCAATTGCTGATATGGCAGTAGCCATTCCTCCAATTTTTGGTTTTAAAAGATTCTTGTATGGAGATTCTTGTAATTTATATTTTTTAGGATTGTTTCGAGTTCCTTCTGCATAGCTAAAAACGGTAGATGGAGACCTTTTAAATCTTCTGCAGGAATCCAAAGTATTTCTATAATCTTCCTGTCTTAGGGCAGGATTTTTTTTCAGATCTTCTTTACTGTGCCTACTCACGAAAGGCATATTAAGTGTTTTATTTGCAAGATATATAAATGGTATCCAAGCAAGCTCCTTTTTCATAAAGAATTTTATCAATGGTATCCTAAAATTACCTGCAGCAAGAATAATAAATATATCAGCCCAAGACTGATGATTTGACATTGCCAAGTACCATTTTGATCTATCAAACTTATTATCATCATAGATTTCTATAGAGTTTTGATGCAACACAAACATAATTACCCTGCAACAATAAACAATAATATCTCCAATAAAATTAGAAATCTTGCTAAGCAATACTTTAAAGGATTTAAAGGGAATCAATGCACGAGGAAGGTTCAAGATTGCCAAGGAACCAAACCCAAAGAATAGAACAGTAACAATTAAAATAAAAGTAATAATACCTACAATTAATTTTTTTATATTGTTAATTGTTCTGATAAGCATACTTGCTCTATATTAGAATCCACTTAAGTTAGCATAACGCTCTTTATGAAAGTTAACACTTCCAAATATTTGCTCAGTAACTCTTGCTCTTTTCAAGAAGAAGCCTAAATCATACTCATCTGTTACACCAATCCCACCATGCATCTGAATTGCTTCATTTGAAACAAGGTGAAGCGTGTCACCTGATATAGATTTAGCAAGACTTGCTAATACCTGCAACTGGTTTGAATTTTCATCAGCACCCTGCATAGCAGCCATCACTGATGATTTTGTTAATTCTATCTCACAAAACATTTCTGCCGCTCTGTGTTGAAGTGCTTGAAAAGTACCAATCAAAACTCCAAATTGTTTCCTTTCTTTGAGATAATCAATGGTTGTTGAAAAGGCAGCCTCGCAATTGCCAAGCATCTCAGCAGATAGAGCTATTCTTCCAATATCTAGAATATGATCCATAGCTTCGCCGCCTAACTCCTGACTTCCCAGCAATTCATTTGACGAAACAGTGACATCATTTAATTCTATATTTGCATAGTTTCTACTATCAGCCATATCAAGCTTGGTCCTTGTAATTCCATCACTATCACTCTCAAGAATAAATAAGCTTAGTCCAGCCATCTCACCTTTAGAGCCAGATGTTCTGCTCAATACAATAAGAATATCAGCACTTGAACCATCAACAACAAGTTTTTTCACCCCATTAAGAATAAAATTATCACCTGTTTTAATCGCAGTTAATTCAGTTTGTGATATATCGTGATGGCTTGATTCATCAAAGGCTACCGCAGTAGTTATTTCACCATTTGCAATCAAGGGTAAGTATTTAGATTTTTGCTCATCTGTTCCAAATTCTTTAATAGCATAGACTCCCAGAACAGCAGTCGCTAGAAGAGGAGAGGGGGTTAGTGTTTTTCCACACTCTTGAAGGACCACACTCATTCCAGTTATACCAAAATCAGAACCACCATATTCTTCTGGGATCAATATTCCTGCCCAACCAAGCTTTACCATTTCATCCCATATTTCTTTATCCCACAGCAAGGAATCTTTAGTATCTCTTAAATTTCTAAAGTGGTTGATTGGAGTTCTTTCTTCAGCAAAGTTTTTAGCGGTATCTTTTAAAAATTGCTGCTCTTCATTTAATACTAGTTTCATAATTTATCTCTATTAGTTTGTTTAACTAGGAAGACCTAATACTCTTTTTGAAATAACATTCAGCTGGACTTCTGATGTACCGCCTTCAAGAGAGTTACCTTTTGTTCTTAACCATGACCTAGTAAGATTTTTATCTTCCTGATCAAACTCATCACCATCCCATGCAACACCATCTTTTCCCATTGCAGAAATCATTAGCTCGTGTCTTTTTTTATTGTGTTCTGTTCCATAATATTTAAACATAGATGCAACAGCACTTGCTTTTCCTCCTTCATCACCAGCTCTTTTTAAGGTAAGCCCAAATGCATGCTCTTTAATCTTATGATCTGCAACTTCAGTTCTAAAAAAAGAGTTACTAATTTTTCCAGCATTTTCTCCAAAATGTTTCTTTGCAATTGTTACTAAATCTTTCTTACTTCCAGCTGCAGCAGCAAGTCCAAAGTTGGATATAAATGTTCTTTCATGTTGAAGAAGTTTTTTTGCAATTGTCCAACCAGCATCTAACTCCCCAACTATATTGTCTTTTGGCACTTCAACATCATCAAAAAATGTTTCACAAAACGGTGACTTTCCACTAATTAATGTTATTGGTTTGGTAGAAACACCATGCGTTTCCATGTCAATAAGAAGAAAGCTAATACCATCATGCTTTGGTTCAAGAGGACCAGTTCTAACTAGCGCAAATATCCAATCAGCCTTATCAGCATATGATGTCCAAACTTTTTGCCCATTAACTAGAAAATGATCTCCCTTATCTTCTGCTTTTGTTGCCAAGCTAGCCAAGTCAGAGCCAGAACCAGGTTCAGAGTATCCTTGACACCACCTAATTTCACCTTTAATTATTTTTGGAAGATGTTCTTTCTTTTGTTCTTCAGTACCATATTCAAGCAATACAGGGGCAAGCATCCAGATTCCAAAACTTAACAAAGGAGTTTTAGCTCCTATTAAAAAT
>CAJQGY010000088.1 GCA_905478015.1 uncultured SAR86 cluster bacterium | reverse complement strand
AGTCAGAATTTGAAAGAAGTGCCTCCAAGGTATCGGCTTTTTCAACTTCTCTTGGCAATCTCCACGCTGCATCAACGGATATGTATGGGTCGTAGCCTATAATCTTCATACCCATTATGTTGGCAGTTTGTGCCAATAATGATCCAATAGCTCTAAGCCCAACTATTCCAAGCGTTTTTCCTTTTAACTCAGAGCCCTTAAAGTTCTTTTTTTCAGACTCCATTGACGCATTCAAGTTTGCACCATCAAGGCCCTTTAGAGTCATTGCAAAAGAGCTGCCTTGAAGTATGCCCCTCGAAGAAAGAAGCATGCCACAAACCACAAGTTCCTTAACCGCATTAGCATTTGCTCCTGGTGTATTGAAAACAACAACACCCTTATTTGTGGCTTCGGCAATCGGAATATTATTGGTGCCAGCTCCAGCCCTTCCAACACATTTAAGACTACTATTAAAGTCACTCTCCTGCAAAACTTGGCTTCTTAGCAATAAAGTATCTGGATTAACCTGATCTTCTTGCATATTTTGATTAAGAATATCTAAACCCTCTTTTGCAATATTGTTGTAGATTTTGTATTTGTACATGTTTTATTTAATTTGTTGTTAGCAAACTGATTATATACAAAAGATTTTTTAAAGTTAGCTAAACATTAATTTGTAAAGAGTTATTTTAAAGATTTATTGATGTAATCTTTCCACAAAAGATATCCGTCATTTAAAAAGGCTGTATGTTCCTTATCTTCATTAAAAGATTTTTCGATGCTTGCACTATTAAATTCCCTCTCATCTCCAGAGCCTATCATTGCAACAATGCATGCTCCGAGGGCAGTTGATTCTATATTTTTAGGAGATTGAATTTTTCTGTTAATAGTATTTGCTAGAAGCTGACAAAAGGTATTATTTGCAATCATTCCCCCATCAACTTTTAGTTCGTTAGATGATATTCCATAGCTTTCTAGGATAGCTATTATATCTTTAACCTGAAAACATATTGACTGAAATGCAGCAGTTACCATGTCTTCTTTTGATGTATCCTGAGTAATGCCATAATACCCACCTCTTACGTTTGAGTCCCAGTAAGGTGCACCCAGACCATTAAATCCAGGAAGGAAAAAAGTTGTGCTTAATTCTTTCTTTAATTTAATCATTTCTTCGCTTTCTGATACTTCATCAAAAAACTGCATTTTATCTCGCAACCACTTAACAATATTTCCACAGGAATAAATACTTCCCTCTATAGCGTAAGAGGTCTCTCCTCTCAATTTATAACCAACTGTTGAAAGCAACCCCTCTTTTACATAGAGAATATTATCCTTTGTATTTACCATCAAAAAACAGCCTGTTCCGAAAGTTGACTTCATCTGCCCTGAGCTAAAGCATCTTTGCCCAACCAAAGCGCTTTGTTGATCGCCTATGACCCCTGTAATTTTTACCTCTTGAGATCCCACAGATATCGTTCCAAAATCAGCATCACAATCACACACTCTAGGAAGCATCTGAATAGGTATGTCAAACAATTTTAACAACTCTCCATCCCACTCTTCTTTTTCAATATTAAAAAGTGAAGTTCTAGATGCATTTGTTATATCTGTTAAATGATTTTTTTCTTTTGTAAGGTTATATATGAGGTATGAATCAACTGTGCCAAACATTATCTCACCATTGGCTGCCCTTTCTCTCGACCCAGGGACATTATCTAAAATCCATTTTATTTTTGTAGCTGAAAAATAAGGATCTAACATTAGGCCTGTTTTTTTTCTAATTGTTGGTTCATGTCCTAATTCTTTTAAATCCATGCAGAAATCGATAGTTCTTCTATCCTGCCAAACTATCCCAGGGTATATGGGTGAACCAGATTCCTTTTCCCATAGTATTGTTGTTTCGCGCTGATTAGTAATTCCACAGCTTTCAATTGTTAAATTTTCATTAATATTTAGATTATCTATGGATCTCATGACTGTATCTAAAATATTTTTTGGATCCACTTCAACCCAACCATTTTTAGGATAAGTTAAGTCATACTCTTCTTGTGAGCTTGAAACGCTCTCTAAGTTGTTATTAAAAACTACAGCTCTTGAGCTTGTTGTTCCCTGATCTATCGATAAAAAATGCTTCATTTTAATCCCCAAATTTAATAATTATCCACAATTTATTCACTGATTGCCAACAGAAAAAAAACAGCTTATATACACTATATAGTGAAAAAAAAGTAAATTGTCACAATATATAGTGTTTTTTTACTTGATTCTTTATCCACAACTTGTAATATTAGGTACAAGACGGATATAAAAGTTAGTGTAACTGCAGACACACAAACTTCTTCCAAAATTGTAAAGAAAACTCTAGAAAAGAGTGAAGAATTTTTTGAGATAAATTTAGGGAAAATTAGATAAGCATGGAAACAAAAATACAATCTGAAAGCACGACAACAAAAATTACTAAAGAACTAGGAATTAATGAGGTTGAATTAACAGCTCCTGGAAGGCTCAGAGTTATTAAAAGAAATGGGAAAGTGGTTGCTTTTGAGGAAGATAAAATAAAAGTTGCAGTAACAAAAGCTTTTTTAGCAATAGAGTCTGGAAATGCAGCAGCAAGTGACAGAATACATAAAAAAGTGAATCAAATCACTGAAAGTGTAATTGAGGTTTTTGAAAGAAGAATGCCATCAGGTGGAACTCTTCACATAGAAGAAATACAAGATCAGGTAGAGCTTCAGCTAATGAGATCTGAGGAACTCGAAGTTGCAAGAAGCTATATTTTATATAGAGCAGGAAGAACTCAAGAAAGGAAGAAAGTTGCACCAATAGTTGATATTCCAGACGTTCCAAATATTAATATAACCAAAAGTGATGGTTCAAAAGTTCCTTTAGACGTAGAAAGACTTGCATCATTAATAGCTGATGCCTGTGATGGTTTGGCTGATGTCTCAATAAATGAGGTTCTAAATGAAGCGCTTAAGAACCTTTATGATGGTGTTTCTATATCCGATATGAGATCAAGCTTGATTATGTCTGCTAGAACAAAAGTAGAAAAAGAGCCGAACTATTCTTTTGTTACTGCAAGAATACTAATGGATCAGATTAGAAATGAAGCGCTAGGGTTTTTAAATATTGCAGAAGATGCAACATATGAACAAATGGAACAATATTATCCTAAGGCTCTAAGCGCATACATAGACAAAGGAATTGAGCTAGATATTCTGGATGAAGAATTAAAAAACTATGATCTTGTTAAGCTTGGAAATGCAATAGATCATACAAGAGATAATCAGTTCACTTATTTAGGGTTACAGACTCTATATGACAGATATTTCATTCACTCAGATGAAATAAGATATGAGTTACCTCAGGTATTCTTTATGAGGGTTGCTATGGGCTTAGCAATAGAAGAAGAGGAAAGAGAAGAAAGAACAATAGAATTTTATAGGCTACTATCAAGCTTTGACTATATGAGCTCGACTCCAACCTTATTTAACTCAGGAACAAAAAGACCCCAGCTATCATCTTGCTACCTAACTACAGTACCAGATGATCTTGATGGTATATTTGGAGCAATTAAAGATGATGCTCTTTTATCAAAATGGGCAGGAGGTCTTGGTAATGACTGGACCCCGGTAAGAGCAATGAATTCATACATTAAAGGAACAAACGGCAAAAGCCAAGGCGTTGTCCCCTTCCTAAAAGTTGCAAATGATACTGCAGTCGCTGTTAATCAAGGTGGGAAAAGAAAAGGTGCAATGTGTGCGTATCTAGAAACATGGCATCTTGATATCGAAGAATTCTTAGATCTAAGAAAAAATACAGGTGATGACAGAAGAAGAACTCATGATATGAATACAGCAAACTGGGTGCCTGATTTATTTATGAAAAGAGTTGAAGAAGGTGCGAATTGGACACTATTCTCCCCAGGTGAAACACCAGATTTACATGATCTAACAGGAAAAGAATTTGAACAAAAATATGCTGAATATGAAGCAAAAGCTGCAGCTGGAAAAATGGATCAAGCAAAATCTATACCGGCAAAAGAGCTTTGGAGAAAAATGTTAACGATGCTATTTGAAACAGGTCATCCTTGGATAACTTTTAAAGATGCATGTAATCTAAGATCACCTCAACAGCACACTGGGGTAATCCACTCTTCAAACCTTTGCACAGAAATAACATTAAATACTTCAGCAGACGAAATTGCTGTATGTAATCTTGGGTCTGTCAATTTATCAAGGCATATGAAAGATGGTAGATTGGACGAGGATAAGGTAAAGCAGACTGTTTCAACCGCAATAAGAATGCTTGATAACGTAATTGATATCAATTATTACTCCGTAGATACAGCAAAAAATTCAAATATGAAGCACAGACCTATCGGTCTTGGGCTTATGGGCTTTCAAGATGCTCTTTACAAGCAAAATATTCCATACTGCAGCAATGAAGCTGTTGAATTTGCAGATAAAAGCATGGAGTTGATCAGCTACCATGCAATTCATGCATCAACAGAGCTTGCAAAAGAACGTGGGGCCTACCAAACCTTTGATGGTTCTCTCTGGAGTCAAGGAATACTTCCAAAAGACTCTTTAAAGATACTAATAGAAAACAGAGGAAGCCAATATATAAATGTTGATGAAACTGAGACTTTGGATTGGCATACATTAAGAGAAAAGGTAAAAAGTGATGGTATGAGAAATTCAAATGTTATGGCTATAGCTCCGACGGCTACAATCTCAAATATCACTGGAGTGACGCAATCTATAGAACCAACCTATCAGAACTTATATGTTAAATCTAATCTTTCTGGGGAATTCACAATAGTAAATCCTCATCTAGTGGATAAGCTAAAAAGCCTTAATCTTTGGGATGATGTAATGATTAACGACCTTAAGTACTTTGAAGGCAGTTTGTCACAAATATCAAGGATACCTGATGATGTAAAAAAATTATTCTCAACTGCTTTTGAGGTTGAACCAAAATATATAGTTGAATCTGCAAGCAGAAGACAAAAATGGATAGATCAGGCTCAATCCCTAAATCTATATATTAATAATGCAGATGGTAAAAAGTTAGATATTACATATAGAATGGCATGGTACTCAGGATTGAAAACAACTTACTACCTGAGATCGCTTGCCGCAACAACAACAGAAAAATCAACAGTAAAACAAGGAAACTTGAATGCTGTTAGCGCAGAAGTTAAAGAAGCGCCACAACAGGAACTTGGGGCACCAGCACCGGTTCCTACAGCTTGCTCTTTGGATGATCCAGATTGCGACGCTTGCCAATAAAAAAGGAGAATAGAATGTTAAATTGGGATGAATACAATACAGAAGAAACAAACCAAGTTGCTCAAAAAGCACCTGCTCAAACAAAAGAAGAAAAGGAAGTCATAGTAAAGCTTGAAGAATCTCCATCGTTTGAAGCAACATCAGAAGAGGGAAACAGAGCAGAAATAGCGAGAGCCTCGCTTGAACAGCTTGACGTGCAAGATGGTATTAAAGAGCTGGATGAAATGAAGGGTGGAAGAGTTGAGGTAGATCAGAAAGCAATGATAAATTGCAAAGCAGACCTAAATCAATTGGTACCATTCAAATACGACTGGGCATGGCAAAAATATCTTGACGGCAGTGCAAACCACTGGATGCCGCAAGAGATCAATATGACAAATGATATTGCATTATGGAAATCAGAAGATGGTCTTACTGATGATGAAAGGACAATTGTTAAAAGAAACCTAGGTTTCTTTTCAACTGCTGATTCACTAGTAGCAAATAATCTTGTTTTAGCAATCTATAGGTTAATTACCAATCCCGAATGCAGACAATACATCCTTAGACAAAGTCTAGAAGAAGCAATACACACTCATGCCTATCAATACTGCATTGAGTCTTTGGCTATGGATGAAGGCGAGATATTTAATATGTATAGAGAAATACCATGTGTGGCAAAAAAAGCATCATGGGGACTTAAATATACTAAAGAAATTTCCGATCCAAATTTCCAAACTGGAACAGAAGAGACAGACAAGCAGCTACTTCGTAACTTAATAGCTTTCTATTGTGTTTTAGAAGGAATTTTCTTTTACTGTGGTTTTACACAAATTCTTTCTATGGGAAGAAGAAATAAAATGACTGGTACTTCTGAACAATTTCAATATATTCTAAGAGATGAATCGATGCATGTTAATTTTGGAATTGATGTGATAAACCAAATAAAAATTGAGAACCCCCACCTTTGGGATGAGCAAATGAAAAGCGAAGCTGCTCAAATGATACTAGAGGGTACAGAGTTAGAGATACAATACGCAAGAGACACTATGCCAAGAGGGGTGTTAGGTATGAATGCATCGATGATGGAAGAGTATCTGAAGTTTATTGCCAACAGAAGACTTACTCAAATAGGGCTTGAAGAAGAATTTAAAGGCGTTACAAATCCGTTTCCTTGGATGTCAGAGATAATGGATCTTAGAAAAGAAAAGAATTTCTTTGAAACAAGAGTGATCGAATATCAAACAGGCGGGGCCCTTAATTGGGAGTAACCAACCCATTTAAAAAAAAGCCTCTTCTAAGAGGCTTTTTTCATGAATGGATGTTTTTTGTTTCTATTGGCGCTTGCATACCTCTAATATTAAAAAGTTCAAACTCAACTGAACTTACAGCGACTATTATTTATTCAATAGGTATTTTTATGATGTTTGGTTTTAGCGCCCTCTATCATAGGGTTAACTGGAAACCAAGAATATCAAGTTTAATGAGGAGGCTTGATCACTCATCGATTTTCATAATGATAGCTGGAACGTTCACACCTATATGTCTTTTAGTAATTCCTAAGCCAACTGGTATAAATCTCTTAATAATAATTTGGATAATCGCTGGATTAGGGATACTTCAGTCAATGGTGTTTACTAATATGCCGAGAGTACTTAGAGCAGGTCTCTACCTTGGTGCTGGATATATAGCGATTCCATATATGTCGATAATGTTTTCTGTAATGGGTTTTACTAATTTTGCTTTAACAGTTGCCGGCGGAACAATATATTCAGTTGGAGCTATTAGTTATGGTTTTAAATTTCCAGATATTAGCCCAAAGTACTTTGGCTTTCATGAATTTTTTCATTTACTTGTTTGTATTGCTGCTATCTTACATTTCATAGTTATCTACTCAATTGTTGGAACATAGAGCATGAAGTTATATTCTAGTAAAGTAGCGCCTAGTCCAAAAAAGGTTCTAGTTTTTATCGCTGAAAAAAATATAGACAATATTGAGATTATAAATATAGACCTAGCGCAACTAGAACATAAGACACCTGAATATAAAAAAATTGCCCCAAACTCTAAAATACCTGCCTTGGTGCTAGATGATGACACAATAATTCTTGAAACAACTGCTATATGCAGATATCTAGAGGAGCTTTATCCCAGCCCTAACTTATTTGGAGAAAATCCAATTGAAATAGCTTCAATAGAAATGTGGTACTCAAGAATTACAAATGAATTGATGTATCCATTAATGATAGGTTTTAGACATACTCATCCTGCGATGAGTCAAATAGAAAATCAGTTTCCCGATTACGGCCTATCTCAAAGAGAGAATGCAAAAAATTCTTTAAGAATTTTTGATAAGATTTTGTTTGAGAATGAATATGTTGCGGGACAAAGATTTACTTATGCTGATATACAAATGGCCGTCTCACTTCAATTCCTTGTAGGGCTGAATAAGATTAAGCTAAGCGAGTATAAAGCCCTAGATGCGTACATTGAAATGATAAATGCACGCCCTAGTTTTAATAAACCTTAAGAATCCTTATTTAATAGCTCAAATATTTTAAGCGTCTGCTCACCACCATTCTGAAGCGCTCTTGCATCAGACATATCAGATATGTTATCCCAGCTTGCTGCAATATTTTCAGGCGTCATATCTTCACCTGTGCCTAAAGAAACTCCCATAGTCTCATGAATAAAAATTCTTGAAAAAACACCTGCTCCTGCTGCCATTACAGCACCATTTGGAGCTTGGTCACTTGCTAGGTATAACACTGCTGGAGTTACGTATTCTGGTTGCATATTTTTACCAAAGTCTTCAGGTATTAAACCTTCTGTCATTCTTGTGTATGCAACAGGCGTAATAGAGTTAGAAAATACATTGTATTTTTGCCCTTCTATTTTTAGTGTGTTCATCAAACCAATCATCGCCATTTTTGCTGCTCCATAATTTGCTTGACCAAAATTTCCAAAAACCCCACTGGATGAGCTTGTAAATATAATCCTTCCATAACCTTGCTCTCTCATAATTGGATAAATAGTATGTGTACAGTTTAATGTTCCCTGAAAATGAACATCCATAACAAGATTAAAGTCTTCCATAGTGACATTATGAAAACTTTTATCTCTAAGAATGCCAGCATTATTAACAAGAATGTCTATCCTTCCCCACTTATCCATCACTTCTTTTACCATAGATTGTATAGCTCCTAAATCAGTAACACTTGCTCCATTAGCAATTGCTTCACCACCTTCGGAAATAATTTGGTCTACAACCTCATTAGCAGCATCACTTGCACCGCTTCCATCAACACTTCCACCCAAATCATTAACAACTACTTTAGCTCCTCGCCTAGCAAGTTCTAAGGCATGCTGCTTTCCAATGCCGCCACCAGCTCCAGTAACAATTGCTACCTGGTCGTCAAATCTAATAGTCATTTAGTATCTCCTGTTTTAAATCTTGTATTAAGAATTCCAATAAAAAGTATTTTATATCAAAAGCTATAACTAATACTATTTTTAAATAGCAAAAGCTTTTTTTACAAAAAAAATAATAGAAAGTTTATGATATAGAAATGTTTGAATATCCAGATCTTTCGCTAGAAAAAGTTGAGCTAAATAATAAGAAACTTAATCTTAATGTTTGGCTCGATCACGCTCTGAATAATATTTTGTGGGAAGAAGGATTTATTAATATTTTTGGCAAAACACATAAAATTCCTAGACTACAAGCATGGTATGCAGATAAAAATATAAGTTATAAATACTCTGGGAAAACCCTTAATCGAAATAACTGGAATGAAACGTTAATAGTTATAAAAAATTACATCGAAAGTACTACTAATGAAAAATTTAATTCTGTTTTAGCTAATCTCTATAGAGACGGAAATGATTCCATGGGTCTTCATGCAGATGATGAAAAAGAACTGGGGCATGAGCCGATCATTGCCTCTCTTTCACTAGGCGCTTCAAGAAAGATATATTTTAAACATAAGTACAAAAAAATTAACTTCAATTTAGATCAAAATCATGGTGATTTGATAGTTATGAAGGGTCTAACTCAGAAGTTTTGGAAACACGAAATAAAAAAGGAAAAAAAGGTTATTTTACCTAGAGTAAATTTAACTTTTAGGAATATAATTGACTGATAATTTTTATATAGGAATCAAAAATGAGCGAAAGAATTAAAGTTGTTGTTACTGGTGCTGCTGGACAAATTGCATATTCGTTAATACCAAGACTGGTAGATGGTAAAACTTTTGGGAATAAAATAGTTGATTTATGTCTTGTTGAAATACCTCAAGTTGTGAGTAAGCTAGAGGGTTTGGTAATGGAGCTAGATGACTCTTATTTTCCTCATATGGGGGAAGTTACATACACAGATAACTTTGATGAAGCCTCTAATGATGCTGACTGGTTTTTGCTTGTTGGCAGCATACCAAGAGGAATTGTTTATGAAGGAAAAAAGATTGAAGAAAGATCAGACCTGCTAAAAATTAATGGTGGTATATTTGTTAAACAGGGCGAATCCATTGGAAAAAATGGTAAGCAAAATGCAAAAATTCTTGTAGTAGGCAATCCAGCTAATACAAATGCGTTGATAGGAAAAAATTCTGCAAAAAATGATGGGCAGCTTTGGATGGCAATGACAATGCTAGATTCAAGCAGGGCTAAATCTGTTATTGCAAAAAAGACAAATAAATCTGTAAAAAATATTAAGCATATGATTATTTGGGGAAATCATAGCCCGACAATGTATCCGGATATTGAAAATTCAAAAATTGATAATGTTTATGGTAGAGAAATGATCGATGATACTAATTGGATAGAAAGCTCTTTCTTGCCAACTGTTCAACAAAGAGGCAAAGCTGTTATAGAGGCCAGAGGAGCTTCATCAGCAACATCAGCTGCAAAAGCTGCGTTAGATACTATAATTGCTTGTGAGAACGCTACAGCTGAAGGAGATTGCTTCAGTGCAGCCATTACAAGTGACGGTTCATATGGTGTTCCAGAGGGTTTGATATGTGGTTACCCCCTAATAACTCTTGAAGATGGTTCGGTTGAGATTAAAAGAGATATTGCATTATCAGACTTTGCAAAATCAAAATTTAAAGTATCTATAGATGAACTTTTATCTGAAAGAGAGGCTGTTCAGCATCTGCTTTCATAAATGAAACTTAGCAAGGACATAGAAGGAATAATTTTAGATATCCTTACTAATGAGGATTGCTCTAAGGTTATTTTATCAACTAGCAAAGAAGTATCATCCTTAATTAGTAATCTAGAAAAAACATCTATAGAAGAAATTTCTATAACTCCAAATATATCTAAATTAGGTGAAGAGCATTGTGATATTTTTATTGTTTTAGATGATATTAAGATTAGCCAAGTGAACATTGGAACAATAAAAAATCTAATTAGCTCTAAAATAATTATATTTACAAATGACCCTGATCTGGATAACGAAACAATGATTAAAATGGGCCTTCAAAAAGAACTCTCTGATAAAGAAAACCAATATAGATGTTTCTCATACAATCTAGACACCTATAATAATAAAAGATCTTGGAATAACGCTGATGGCTGGGCAAATCCAGAAAATTTTAATAAATTTAGGTGGTAGATAATATATATATTCTAGTTACTATTAAAATGTTTTT
>CAJQGY010000087.1 GCA_905478015.1 uncultured SAR86 cluster bacterium | reverse complement strand
TTGAAGCTGTTTCAAGTCTAGATGATTATAAGATGCTTAAAGAATCTATTTCAGCACCAGTTCTAGCTAACATTACCGAATTTGGCAAAACCCCATTGTTTAGTGCAAATGAGTTAAGTTCTGTAGGTGTGGATATGGTGCTATTTCCACTATCTGCTTTTAGAGCTATGAGTCAAATAGCGGAAAAAGTTTACATTTCACTAGCCAAGGACGGGACACAAGAGCCTCTATTGGATATAATGCAGACCCGAGACGAACTATACGAAAGACTTAATTATCATGAATATGAAGAGAAGCTTGATGAGCTTTTTTTAAAAAAATAAACTAGGGGACACAAAAAATGGTAAAAAAACTTGAAGGAGCTGGTTTAAGGGGTCAGGTTGCTGGAGAAACATCATTATCTACAGTTGGGCAAATTGAAGGACTTGCTTATAGGGGTCATAAAATTGAAACTCTTGCTGATAAAGCAACATTTGAAGAAGTCGCATACCTTCTTCTTTACAACAAACTTCCAAATCAATCTGAATTAGACATATATAAAAATTTACTTAAAGACCAAAGAGATCTTCCTCAAGAATTAAAAGAAGTACTTCAAAAAATTCCTGCCAATGCTCACCCAATGGATGTTATGAGGACTGGAACTAGTATGCTTGGTAACTTAGAGCCTGAAGGAGACTTTTCCAATCAACTTAATTCAATTAATAGAATGATTGCAACCATGCCTTCAATTGTTACTTATTGGTATAAATATTCTCATGAAGGTCTTGATATAGATTTGGTTAATGATGAGGATAGTATGGCTGGTCATTTCCTTCATATCTTGCATGGAAAAACTCCATCTGATTTGCACAGAAAGGTTATGGATGTTTCTCTAGTTCTGTATGCTGAGCATGAGTTTAATGCCTCGACTTTTACATCAAGAGTTTGTGCATCAACAATGTCTGATATTCACTCATGTGTTGTAGCGGCGATTGGTTCTCTTAGAGGGCCACTGCATGGAGGAGCCAACGAAAAAGCTATGGAGTTAATTGAAAATTGGACTTCAAGAGATGAGGCAAAAGAAAAAATATTATCAATGCTTGCTAATAAAGAAAAGATTATGGGTTTTGGACATGCTGTTTATTCAATTAGAGATCCAAGAAATGCAGTAATTAAAGAGTACGCAGAAGAGCTTTCAAAATTAGCAGCTGACGATTCTCTATACCAAGTTGCAGAAGAGGTAGAGAAAGTTATGGCTGATGAGAAAAAAATGTTTGCTAATGCTGATTTTTTTCACGCACCAGCATATTTTTATATGGGCATACCCACCAAACTATTCACTCCTATATTTGTGATGTCTCGAGTTTCTGGTTGGACGGCTCATTGCATGGAACAAAGAGCTAATAATAGAATTATAAGACCAAGTGCAGATTATATTGGAGTTGAGCATTCTGAATGGGTTGATATAGAAGATAGATCATAAAATCATGTCATCAAATGTAGACCTTAATGTAAGGCCAGATTATGACAAAATTATTACAGATATAGCTCAGTATGTTTATTCCTACAAAGTTGAATCTGATCTAGCTCTAGAAACTGCAAAAAACTGCTTAATTGATACTATTGGTTGCGGCCTTCTTGCTCTTCAATTTCCTGCTTGTACAAAAATGCTTGGTCCTATTGTGGAAGGCACATCAGTTCCTTACGGAGTAAGAGTTCCAGGTACAAACTTTAATTTGGACCCAGTCAAAGGAGCATTTGATATTGGATGCTCAATAAGATGGCTGGATTATAACGATACCTGGTTGGCTGCAGAATGGGGACATCCTTCTGATAATCTAGGTGCTATTTTAGCTGTATCAGACTATGTTTCCCAAAAAAGAGTTGAAGAAGGCAAGAACTCTCTTCTCGTCAAGGATGTTTTACATTGCATGATAATGGCCCATGAAATTCAAGGAGTCCTCGCACTCAAGAACAGTTTTAACAGAGTAGGTCTAGATCATGTGGTGCTAGTAAAGGTAGCTTCGACAGCTATCGCTACCAAATTATTAGGTGGTGACCTAAATCAAATTAAAGATGCTATTTCTCATGCATGGGTTGATGGACAAAGTCTTAGAACATATAGGCATGCTCCAAATGCTGGGTCTAGAAAAAGTTGGGCCGCAGGAGATGCAACTAGCAGAGCGGTAAGATTAGCTATGATTGTCATGCAAGGTGAAATGGGTTATCCAGGAGTACTATCTGCTCCAACTTGGGGTTTTGAAGATATATCTTTTAACAAAAAACAACTCACACTGCACCAGGAATTAAATAGTTATGTAATGGAAAATATTCTATTCAAAATTAGTTTCCCAGCTGAGTTTCATGCCCAAACTGCTGTTGAGGCAGCGGTAAAATTACATTTGGATATCATAAATAGACTTGACGATATTGAGACGATAAATATCACAACCCATGAGTCTGCTATTAGAATTATTTCTAAAGTTGGCGATCTTAATAATCCTGCTGATAGAGATCATTGCCTTCAATACATGGTAGCTATAGGGCTTCTAAAAGGTAATCTAGTTGCAGA
This sequence comes from uncultured SAR86 cluster bacterium, assembly GCA_905478015.1. Lineage (GTDB taxonomy): Bacteria > Pseudomonadota > Gammaproteobacteria > Magnimaribacterales > D2472 > CAJQGY01. Next base: position 19,141 of record CAJQGY010000087.1, on the reverse strand, counting down.
AGATTACGAGGATGATGTCGCAGCTGATCCTAGAATTGATACATTAAGATCAAAAATGAAAATTAGTGAAGATAAAAGATATTCAGCTGAATATCACGAAGCTGATAAAAGATCTATTGCTAATAAGATACAAATTCATTTTAATGATGGTTCATCAACTGAAGCTATTGAAGTTGAATATCCTATTGGACATAAAAGAAGAAGAGTGGAAGGCATACCAGTGCTTGAAGAAAAATTCAGAAGAAACCTTGAATTAACCTTTACAAAAGAGAAAGCTGATAAAATTTTTAATTTATGTGTAAATAAAGATGATCTAGAACAGATGAGTGTCATTGACTTTCAGCAAATGCTTTCATTATCTTAAAATAAGTTCTAATAAATCTTAAAACCCCTTACAATATATAAGAATCGCATTTTTAGACTATAATTTTGTCATGTCAGGAAACTCTTTCGGAAAAATTTTTAAAGTTACCACTTTTGGTGAAAGCCACGGAGCTGCACTTGGGTGCATTATTGATGGGTGCCCTCCACAAATAGAGCTAAGTGAAGCTGATATTCAAGAAGAGCTTGATCGAAGAAAGCCTGGACAATCAGACGTAACAACTCAAAGAAAAGAAGATGATACTGTTCAAATTCTTTCAGGAGTGTTTGAGGGGAAAACATTAGGAACGCCTATAGGCCTTATCATCTACAACAAAGACCAGAGGTCGCAAGATTACTCTAATATCAAAGATACTTTTAGACCCAATCATGCCGATATTACATATCATGCAAAGTATGGACATAGAGATTACAGGGGCGGAGGAAGATCTAGCGCTAGAGAGACTGCTATGAGGGTTGCGGCTGGAGCTGTTGCAAAAAAATACTTAGAAAGCATCGGAGTTGTTACAAGGGGTTACGTAAGTCAGATAGGCAACATCAAAGCTAACCAGATCAACTTGAATTCTCCTAAAACAAACAAGTATTTCTTTGCAGATGAATCAAGACTTGATGAATTAAATGAAATGTTTTCAGCATTAATTTCTGAAGGTAATTCTGTTGGTGCAAAGTTAGGAGTAAGTGTTGAAAATTGTCCAATTGGATTAGGAGAGCCAGTTTTTGACAAGCTTGATGCAGATTTAGCTAAAGCCATTATGAGCATTAATGCTGTGAAATCTGTTTCTATTGGAAATGCAGGAGATATTCTTGCTCTTAAAGGTTCAGAAATCAGAGATGAGATTCGTAAGACCGGCTTTTCTACAAATAATGCCGGGGGTATTTTGGGTGGAATATCAAACGGAGATGTAATTAATCTAGACTTTCTTATAAAACCAACTTCCAGCATCAAGGCATCAGGCAAGACACTTGATGCGAAAGGTAATGAAGTTGATATCAATGTTACCGGAAGGCATGATCCTTGTGTAGGAATAAGAGCTGTTCCAATTGCTGAGGCAATGGTTAATCTTGTTATTGTGGATCACTTGCTTAGAAATAGAGCTCAGTGCGGTGAAATAAGTCAAGATTTACCATTTGTTGAATGATATGCCTAAGACTTTATATGACAAATTATGGGACGAACATCACATATGTAAACTAGACTCAGGAGAGTCTCTTATATATATTGATAGGCATTTTTTGCATGAAGTAACATCTCCTCAAGCTTTTGAGGGTTTAGACCAAAAGAAACTATCACCATGGAGGTTGGGTGCAAATATAGCAACACCTGACCATAATGTTCCCACAACTAGAGGTACTTTATTCAGTACAGATAAAATCCTTGATGAGATATCAAAGATTCAAGTGGTAGAACTAGACAAAAATTGTAATAAATTTGGTATCAAGCAATTTGATATAAGCTCATCAAATCAAGGTATTGTTCATGTAATTGGCCCTGAACTGGGATATACAATTCCAGGGATGACCATTGTTTGTGGAGATTCACATACTTCTACACATGGCGCCTTTGGCTGTCTAGCGATGGGTATTGGGACATCTGAAGTCGAGCATGTTTTAGCAACACAAACTTTAAAAATATCAAAATTAAAAAATATGCAGGTTATCTTTGAAGGAAAACCAAAAGCTGGAGTCTCTTCTAAAGATATTGTCTTATATATGATTAAAAAAATAGGAACTGCTGGTGGTAATGGTCATGCAATTGAATTTACTGGATCCTATATTGATTCAATTTCCATGGAAGCAAGAATGACTATTTGCAATATGGCTATTGAGGCTGGTGCAAAAGTTGGATTAGTTGCACCTGATGAGACCACATTTAATTATGTTAAGAAACATTCTTTTTTAGAGGACGGCATGTTGGTTAATGCCATTAATTACTGGAGAACACTTAAATCAGATGATGATGCAGTCTTTAGTAAAAAAGTTAAAATTGATGTATCAGAAATCAAACCACAAATAACATGGGGAACTTCCCCAGAAATGGTAATAGATTTTGATGAAACAATACCTTTATCAAATCTATCATCTAAAAACAGAAGAAATATTGAACTTGCTAAAGAGTATATGGGTGTTGAAGACAATCAAAAACTCTCAGATCTAAAATTTGACAAGGTCTTTATTGGTTCATGTACTAATTCAAGAATTGAAGATTTAAGAGAAGCAGCAAATGTTGTTGCTGGAAAAAAGGTAAGCAATAATATTATTGAAGCAATTGTTGTTCCTGGTTCAGGAGCGGTTAAATCTGAGGCTGAGTCTGAGGGCCTAGACCAAGTTTTTATTGAAGCTGGTTTTGTTTGGAGAGACCCTGGATGCTCGATGTGTCTTGGAATGAATCCAGACCAACTTAAGCCCTATGAAAGATGCGCATCTACTTCAAATAGAAACTTTGAAGGAAGACAGGGAAATATGGGGCGAACGCATTTAATGAGCCCAGCTATGGCAGCTTTTATTGCTATAAATGGTAAAGTTGGTGATTTGTCATGAATCAAAAAAATCTAAAATTAATAGATGGCATTGTTGCAACTATTGATAGAGATAATATAGATACCGATCAAATTATTCCTACTGAATATCTTAAATCTATTAAAAAATTTGGTTATGAAGATTATCTATTTGATGGATGGAGATATCTAGACAAAGGTAAGCTTGGCATTACCTCAAACGAAAGGCAAAAGAATGAGGAGTTTATTCTTAACAGGTCTCCATATGATAATTCCTCCGTTTTATTAACTAGAGACAACTTTGGCTGTGGCTCATCAAGGGAACATGCAGTTTGGGCACTGCGAGATTTTGGTATAAGAGCAGTAATTGCATCTTCATTTGGAGATATTTTTTATAATAACTGTTTTAAGAATGGAGTTTTACCAATAGTTTTATCAAAAGATAACATAGAGGATCTATTCCAAATATTTGAGAATACTTCGTCAAATATTAAGATTCTATTAGATAAGAAGCTTATTAAATTAAATGATAAAGAGATAAGCTTTAAAGTAGATAACAATCTTCTTGAAAGAATAATTTTTGGTTTAGATGATGTTGATATCACATTAAAGAATAAAGAAGCTATAAAGATTTTTGAAAATAAAAGAATGATAGAAAAACCATGGATATACAAAAATGACTAAAAAAGTACTTATTCTCCCAGGCGATGGAATTGGTCAAGAAGTAACAAAATCTTCAAATGAAATTTTAAATTATCTTATTTCAGAGCATTCTCTTGATTTTGAGGTTAATACTATGGATGTTGGTGGAACAGCTTATGATTTACATGGCTCTCCTATCCCATCTAATGTATTAAGCTCTGCTAAAGACTCAGATGCTATTTTGTTTGGTGCTGTAGGTGGACCAAAATGGGATGACCTTGGCTGGGATGATAGACCAGAGCAAGCTTTACTAACCTTGAGAAAAGAGCTTGGGCTTTTTGCAAATCTAAGACCAGCTTTTTTATTTAATGAACTAGCTTCGGCATCCCCAATTAAAAATAATATTATAGAAGGGTTAGACATACTCATTGTTAGAGAGCTGACTGGGGGAGTGTATTTTGGCGAACCAAGAGCAATTGTTAAAGATGAAACTCCGAACTATGCCTTCAATACAATGATTTATAACGAAGATGAGATAAGACGTATCGCGAAAATTGGATTTGAATCTGCAAGAAAGAGAAATGGAAAACTATGCTCAGTTGAAAAAGCAAATGTATTGGAAGTTTCTAAGTTTTGGAGAGAAATAGTTACAGATATGTCTAAGGATTATCCTGATGTAGAGCTAACCCATCAATTGGCAGACAACACAGCCATGCAGCTAGTATTAAACCCCAATCAATATGATGTAATTGTATCAAGCAATCTTTTTGGGGACATTCTTTCAGACATTGCTGCGACGTTATCAGGGTCAATTGGAATGCTGCCATCAGCATCTCTTAACAGTTCATCTCAAGGAATGTATGAACCATGCCATGGAAGTGCCCCTGATATAGCTGGACAAAATATTGCTAATCCAATTGCCATGATTGCATCTCTTGCAATGGCTTTAAGATATTCCTTAAATGAACCTGGCCTAGCTGATAATATAGAAAACGCTATAAAAGTATTTGTTGAAAATGGAAATAGAACAAAAGATATAACCACATCAGGTGAATTTATACATACATCAGATGTTGCTTCAAAATTAATTGAGATAATGAAAAATGGATAAAGTATTGGACCTTGCTCTTGTTGGAGCATCTGGCGTAGTTGGGCAAAAAATAATTCAACTGCTAGAGAAAAAAAATTTTCAAATTAATAAATTTTTTCCATTAGGAAAATCTTCAGTTGGCGAGGTTGTATCTTTATTTGGTCTAGATTATACGATTGAAGATGTAGATTCCTTTGATGCATCTGATGCAAACTTAGTTATATTTGCTGCTGGATCATCTGTGGCAAAAAAACATGCGGAATCATATGTAGAGAAAGGATGTTATGCAATAGATCTATCTTCTGAGTTTAGATATCATGATGATATCCCTCTTGTAATACCTGAGATTAATGGAGAAATCTTAAATAATCTAGAAGAGGCAACTTTAATTGCCAATCCTAACTGCTCTACCTCCCAACTATTGATGGCTTTAAAGCCTATTCATAAAAATTTTAATATTCATTTTCTTAATATAGCAACATATCAAGCAGTATCTGGAACTGGAAAGGAAGCTGTTAAGGAATTAAAAGAGCAAACAGTTAATCCCAATGCTGAACCAAAAGTTTATCCAAGAAAAATCGGGTTCAATGCATTGCCTCAATGCGATGTATTTTTAGAAAATAATTTTACTAAAGAAGAGATGAAGCTTGTTTGGGAAACAAAGAAAATATTAGATGAGAAGATTGATGTCCAAGCTACTTGTGTTCGTGTTCCTGTTTTAAATGGACATTCTGAAGCAGTTTTTCTTAAATTAGAACATCCTGCATCCAGACAGGATATTATAGACTCACTAACTGGAGTTAGCGGTGTCTGTGTAATGGATGATCCAAGCAATCTTGTCTATCCAACGCCTCTAGATCAAGCAAATGATTCAGAGGATGTATATGTTGGAAGAATTAGAAGTCAAACTATACAAGGTGAAACCTGGATTTCACTATGGATTGTTGCAGATAATGTTTATGGAAAAGGTGCTGCTCTCAATGCAGTTCAGATAGCAGAAAATCTAATGGCTAATAATAAAATTAAATGAAATATTTATTAACCTCTTTATTCTTTATTACCACTTCAATAAGTGCTGAAAGCTTATTATCATCACCTAAAATAAGCGTAAATGATGCGGGTTTAAGAGTTATTGAATTAAAAGTAAAAGATACTAATCTTGATGATGAGGACATCCAACTTCTTGAATATAGATCAGAAGAGTTAATTGATAATAGCAAAATTGAATACACGATCTTAAAAGACAATGACTCCTTCTATGAGTTCTTAATTGCTTTGTCTGATACCTATGTCTCTGATTATTTTAACTTTAAAATTAAAATTAAAGACAGCTTCTCAAAAGATATTTTTATTTTTCTTCCATCTAGCAATAGAAACTCATTTAACAAGATTGCAAGCAACTCAGAAGTTATATCCATAAATCCTTTATCTAAAGTGCTTGATGACGATGAGGTGAGGCCTGTAATAAGTTCTGATATTAATAACATAAAGCCAATAAGTGATAATTCTTTTTCTAGTAAAACTATTCCAGCAGGTGATATTAAAACCATGTGGAGTCTTGCAACTGATATTGCTAAATCTTCAAATGATTTATCTATATATCAAATTATGTGGTCAATCTATTTAGGAAACCCATCAGCATTCATTAATGAGAATATAAATTTAGTTAGAGATGATATTGATATCACTATTCCAAGCTATGAAGTTATGTCTAGAAACTCTCCATCAGATTCTAAGGCAGCAGTAATAAAAATGAATCAATCATTTAGTTTGGATTTTAAAACACCTACCAAATCATTATTAACATTAACTGCTCCAAAAATTAATAAAGAAACTGAAATAACTTTAGTTAAAGATGAGCAGGATGGAGTGGTGGATATAGTCTCTAAAGAGCCAATCTCAAGTTCTCCCGAAGATATCATTTCACAAAATACATCAACCTTAACTATCAAAACAAATAACCAAATTATTGAGGATTTAACTGAGATCTCAGTAACTGAAGATGTAAAAAAAGATTCAGGATTTAATATCATAGACCTGCTTTTTGTAGCTGGTATATCTGTTTTTTGCGGTGTCTTGCTTGCGCTAATCTTTATCCAATTAAGCAAGAATAGAAAGAAGACTGTAGTTTACGATTTTGAAGAAGCACCCACATCAGGTCCTGAAACCCAAGCACTACCATCAGGACTTAGTATTAAAAATAACAAAGATGAGCAAGAGATAGATCTTGCCTCTACATACATAGAGATGGGTGAGTTAGAGCAAGCACATTCAATTTTAACTAATCTATTAAAGGAATCTGAAAGCAAGACAGCTAAAGAAAAAGCAAGCGAGCTGATCTCTATAATTGAATCAAAGTGAAATTAGCATTTACTGTTGAGTATGATGGAGGGGACTTCTCAGGTTTTCAACGCCAGACTAATGCAATTACTATCCAAGAAAAAATTGAAGACGCTATTGAGATAATAACAAACCAAAAAGTCTCTATTAATTACGCTGGACGAACAGATGCTGGAGTTCATGCATTATCTCAAGTTTTTGACTTCAGTACACAAATCGATAGAGATTGTCATGATTGGATTAATGGCATCAACTCTAATTTACCAAAATCAATTCAGGTTAAGCATATGATTAATGTATCTGAAGAATTTCATTCAAGATTTTTAGCAAAAACTAGAACCTATGGATATGTAATATTCAATTCTAGATCTAAACCATTATTTTTTAATAATTATATACATTGGGAAAAAACTCCTTTAGATTTTGAAATCCTTAAAAGAGAAGGCGAAGACCTTCTTGGGACTTATGACTTCTCATCTTTCAGATCTTCAAGCTGCTCTGCAAATAATCCAATAAAAGATATAACAAATTTTAAGGCAGAAAAGTTTAATGATTTTATTATTTTGCATATTACAGCAAATGCTTTCCTTCATAATATGGTTAGAATTATTATGGGAACTTTAGTTGATATCTCAAAGAATGAAAACAAGATGAGTATTAAAGATATTATAGCTGCCAAAGATAGAAACTTTGCAGGAAGAACACTTTCTGCAAAAGGTCTTTTTTTTCTCGGGCCTGAGTATGATGATCTATACAAGATACCAAAACCTTCGAAGAATATAATGGATAAATTTAAGGCATGAATAAAATAAGAACCAAGGTTTGCGGCATATCTAACATTGAAATAGTTCAAAAACTTATCTCGCTAGAGCTAGACTTTATTGGATTTATTTTTTATGAGCAAAGCCCAAGAAATGTCCCTAGTAAAATAATGAAGGAACTTGCAGAGATTGATTTTGGCGAAACAAAACCAGTTTGTGTTTATGTGAATCCGTCACAAGACTATGTTTTAAAAACATCTTCGTATTTTAAGAATCCCATCCTTCAGTTCCATGGAAATGAACCTGAGATTTTTTGTAATTCATTTAATTTAGACTATTGGAAAGCAATAAGAGTAAAGAATTTGAAATCTCTTGAAGAAACTTTATCCTATAGATCAGCAAAAGCAATTCTATTTGAAAACTATAAAGATGGAGTTTATGGAGGTACAGGAGAGGCTTTTAACTGGTCACTACTAGATGGTTATGATTATCACGATAAAAAAATCATTCTCTCTGGTGGAATTAACATAAAAAATGTCGATAATGCTAAAGATACATCACCTTGGTGTATTGATTTGAACTCAGGTGTGGAATCATCTGTTGGTGTCAAAGACATTAATTTAATAATTGAGATTTTAGAAAAAATAAAAAATAAAAAATAAAAAATAAAAAATGAAAATTGATAAACAAAAATTTCCTGATACTGATGGCTTCTTTGGAGAGTATGGAGGTAAATTTGTTCCCGAAACTCTCATGTATGCTTTAGAGGAGTTAGAGGATACCTACTCCAAATTAAAAGACAGCGAAGATTTTAAGAAAGAATTTTATGCTGACTTATCAGACTTTGTTGGAAGACCTTCACCTTTATATTATGCAGACAGGCTGACCAAGCATTATAAGTCTGGGAAGATATGGCTAAAAAGGGAAGATCTTAATCATACGGGAGCTCACAAAATCAATAATACTGTTGGACAGATATTGCTTGCTAAATATATGGGCAAAAAAAGAATTATTGCTGAAACAGGGGCAGGACAGCATGGTGTTGCAACTGCAACAGTTGCAGCAAGATTGGGTTTAGAGTGCCACATATATATGGGTGCTGAGGATGTTAAGCGTCAATCTTTGAATGTTTATCGAATAAAGCTTCTTGGAGCTCATGTCCATGCGGTTGATTCTGGAACGGCAACTTTAAAAGATGCACTAAATGAAGCTTTAAGAGATTGGGTTACAAATGTAGATGATACTTATTACATTATAGGAAGTGTTACCGGACCTCACCCATATCCAATGATAGTAAGAGATTTTAACTCAGTAGTTGGTTTTGAGCTTATTGATCAATCCAAAGCTTTATTTGGTAGGATGCCAGACGCAATTATTGCTTGTGTTGGGGGCGGTTCAAATGCAATGGGAGCCTTTTATCCATTTATAGATAAAAAAGAAACTCGACTTATTGGTGTTGAAGCAGGTGGAAATGGAGTCAGCACTGGAGAGCATGCAGCACCATTAAATGATGGAAGCCCAGGCGTCCTTCACGGAGCTCGCAGCTACCTAATGCAAGATGAGGTTGGGCAAGTAAAAGATACTAAATCTGTTTCGGCTGGATTGGACTATCCTGGAGTAGGACCAGAACATTCGTGGTTAAAGGATATTGGTAGAGCTGAATATGTAGCTATCAATGACCAAGAAGCACTTGATGCATTCCATACCGTTACGAAGCTTGAAGGGATAATGCCTGCTCTAGAAACAGCTCACGCATTTGCATACCTTGACCATCTTCCCAAAGACTTTGATGAATCAACAAACATCATCGTTAATGTCTCGGGTAGGGGAGACAAAGATATTAATACTGTCGCAGAAATAGATGGAATTAAATTTTGAATAGATTAAGAAAAAAATTAGACCACCTTATTTCGATCAAAGAAAAAGCTTTAGTGGCCTATCTTGTTGCAGGTGATCCAGATCTAGACTCTACGCTTGATTTGATGCATTTATTTGTTAAATCAGGGGTAGACATTATAGAGGTTGGCGTTCCTTTTACAGACCCTATCGCGGAAGGACCAATTATTCAAAAGGCTCATGATAGAGCTCTTAAAAACAATATTTCTTTGCCAAATATAATAAAATTAGTTGAAGACTTTAGAAAAGTTGATGACTCAACACCTATTATTTTAATGGGGTATCTAAATACATTTAGTTTTCATAAAGAGTTAATAGATAAATCAGACCAACATGGGGTTGATGCGGTTTTGGTTGTAGATATTCCTGGAGAGTTAAGTATTTCGAGTTATGGAATCTCAAATCCAAATATTGATTCAATTTCATTAATTTCTCCAACAACTTCACAAGAGAGAATAGAAAAGATTGCAAAAAATGGATCTGGGTTTATTTACTATGTAACCCTAAGAGGGGTAACGGGATCTTCTAATTTAGATGTTGAGGAAATTAATTCAAATATTAAAAAAATAAGATCTTATTCAGATATACCAACGCTTGCAGGTTTTGGCATTAAATCAAATGAGGATGCAAGGCTTCTTTCAGAATATTCTGATGGTATTATTGTAGGGTCAAGTATTGTTGATATGATTACAAAGCAATCAGAGTCAAGAAATTTTGATAGAATAGGCGAGTATTTAAGGGGGCTTAAGAACGCAATATTATGAACTGGTTAACTAGATTAATACCTACTATTGGTACCTCTAAATCAAAGAGCACAGTTCCCGATGGCTTGTGGAGCTCTTGTCCTGCATGTGAATCTGTTCTTTACGCTCCAGAATTAGAGAAATCTTTATTTGTATGCCCAAAATGCGATCATCATTTAAGAATTGGTGCTAGAAAAAGGTTAGAAATTTTCTTAGATGGCGGTAAGTACAAGGAAATAGCTGCAGACTTAGTTACTAAAGATCCTTTAAAATTTAAAGATACTAAAAATTACACAAATAGAGTGAAAGATGCGATTGCTGCAAGTGGAGAGAATGAAGCGATTGTGATTGCTTCAGGTAAGCTAGAATCTTTACCAATTATCGTTGCTGCATTTGAATTTAGGTTTATGGGCGGCTCAATGGGCGGGGTTGTTGGAGAAAAATTTGTTAAGGGTGTAGAAGAGGCAATAAAAACAAAAAGACCCTTTGTGTGCTTTTCAACTTCTGGAGGCGCAAGAATGCAAGAGTCTATGATCTCTTTGATGCAGATGGCTAAGACTTCAGCTGCATTGCAAAAACTTAAAGCTCAAAATCTTCCTTATATTTCAGTAATGATTGATCCAATTTACGGAGGAGTATCAGCGAGTTTGGCTATGCTGGGTGATATAAATATCGCAGAGCCAGATGCTCTTGTAGGCTTTGCTGGAAGAAGGGTTATAGAGCAAACAGTTCGTGTTGATCTCCCTGAAGACTTTCAAAAATCAGAATTTCTTCTTGATAAAGGTGCGATTGATATGATTGTTCATCGAAAAAACCTTAGATCAAAAGTTCACGCTCTTTTATCAAAGCTTTATAAACAAAAATGAATCTAGAAAAATCTATCGGATTTATTTTTTTAGCCAGCATAATTTTTTCAATAGGTTTTTTTACAGAGCCTCAAGATCAATATAAAAATAATATAAAAAAACCTCTACCCAAAATAAATGTGGCAAAAAATATTGATATTGAAGAAGTTAAGCAAGTTGAAGCCTCTAATGAACTAATAATAGAAGAGAGCAATTATATTAGTAATGAACCCGAGAACATATTTTTTAAAAAATCAGATTTTGATTTATTTGTATATAGAGCACACGTACTTTCATCAGAAGAAAATGCTATAAAGCTTTCAAGTAAAATAAAAGAAGGCGGCTTCCCATCTTTTGTAGAATCCTTTGGAGCAAATAAAAATTTATATGCAATATATGTAGGACCTTTCTTATCTGAAGGTGAAATTAGTAGTAATATAGAGAGAATTGAAGAAGTTTCTCAAAGCAGCCAGGGAGAGGTTACAAGATGGAAGCTCTAGGTTTAAATATCACTGACTGGGCAATACTTGTTGTTCTTGTTGCCTCTGGCCTAATGTCTTTAGCAAGAGGCTTCACTAGAGAGTTTCTATCATTATTTCTTTGGGTTTTTTCTTTCATAGCAGCCTTATCTCTTGAGCATCTTGCAACACCTCAGGTTGCAGCAATCATTGGGAATGAAGATATTTCAAAAATTATTTCTTATATATTAATTTTTATTGTTTGCCTTGTAGCTGGTGGTTTTTTTATTAAATTTATTAGCAAGCTTGTTAAATGGTCAGGCGCATCAGGCTTTGACAGATTTCTAGGTGTTCTATTTGGATTCTCAAGAGGCCTAATTCTTGTCTTTATTGTATTCCTTTTACTTCCAAATAGCGTAAAGCAAAATGACCTGTTTGTTAATTCAAAAATATCTCCATTTATTGAAGAATATGCTCCTCGTGTAGAGGCTTATTTTAGAGATCTTGTTGCTGATAAGGACTTGGTTGAAGAGGCTACAAATATTATTGAACCCATTATTGAAGAAGTGCAAAACATCTCTCCAGAGCCAGAAGAGGACAAGGTATAATGTGCGGCATAGTTGGCATAGTTGCTGAAAAAAATGTTGCCAGCGAGATTTATGATTCTTTGTTGATGCTTCAACATCGAGGCCAGGATGCAGCTGGCATGGTTGTGTGCGATCCTAATGACAACCTTAATAGTAGAAAATCAATGGGGTATGTGAGAGATGTCTTCAGACAAAACCATATGGATAAGCTTGAAGGAAATTATGGTATTGGTCATGTAAGGTATCCAACTGCTGGAGGGGCAGGGAAAGAGTTTGCCCAACCAATGTATGTAAACTCACCTTATGGAATCAGCCTTGCTCATAATGGGAATCTAACAAACTCAAAAGAATTAGCTGTTCAGCTATTTCATGCAGAGATGAGACATTTAAATACAGATTCTGATTCTGAAGTTTTATTAAATATATTTGCTCATGAGCTAGGTAAGCAAAGAGAGATTTATCCAAAACCTGAACATATGTTCAAGGCTGTATCCAAAACACACAGAAGATGTGATGGTGCTTATGCTGTTATTGCTGTTATAACTGGTCACGGAGTTTTGGCATTTAGAGATAACAACGGTATCAGACCGTTATCTTTAGGAATTAGAAAAGGTAAGAATAGAGATGAGTATATTGTTGCTTCAGAAGATGCATTGTTTAGCTCTCAAGGTTTTAGTAAATTAAGAGATATTGATCCTGGAGAAGCAGTATTTATTGATAAGAATGGCGTACTTAGCTCACAACAATGTGCAGACAACCCTCAGTTAAGACCATGTATTTTCGAGCAAGTATATTTTGCTAGGCCTGATTCTAAGATAGATCAAATCTCAGTCCATAAATCTAGAATGAGGATGGGCTCTAAGCTTGCGGCTAATATTCTCCAGCAAAGACCAGATCATGATATAGATGTTGTTATACCGATACCTGATAGCTCTACTACAGCTGCACTTCAACTTGCTGCAGACTTGGGAATTCAATACAGAGAAGGGTTTGTAAAAAATAGATATATTGGCAGGACATTCATAATGCCTTATCAAGAAGAGAGAAAGAAATCTGTAAGAAGAAAACTTAATATTCTTGAATTAGAGTTTAAGGGTAAGAATGTACTACTAGTAGATGACTCTATAGTAAGAGGAACAACAAGTTCTAAAATTATTGAAATGGCAAAAGAAGCAGGTGCTAAGAATGTTTATTTTGCATCAGCAGCTCCAGAGATTAAATATCAAAATTTATATGGGATTGATATGCCTGCTACAAAAGAACTTGTTGCGGCAAATAAATCTCATGATGAGATAGCTAATGCCATAGGAGCAGACTGGCTAATATATCAGTCACTTGATGATTTAATTGAGTCAGTTAAAGAAGGCAACCCAAGTATAGAAGAATTTGAAACTTCAATATTTACAGGACACTATATAACTCCTTTGGGAGAAACATATCTCTCTGATCTTGAAACCTCAAGACAGGATCAAGTTAAGCAAATAAGAGAAGTTAATATAGCTAACTAGGGTTAACTATATTAATAGTTGGAATCTCAGCTGAATTTGCACTTTCTACATAAGTCTCAATCTCATTAAAGTTCAAATACCTATATATCTCATCTGATAATGGATTAATATCTTCCATATACTTCTGATATTCCTCTGGTGTTGGAAGTCTTCCAATAATTGAAGATATTGCAGCAAGCTCTGCCGATGCTAAGAATACATTTGCTCCATCACCAAGTCTATTTGGGAAGTTTCTTGTTGATGTAGAAACCACAGTTGAATTAGCAAGCACTCTTGCTTGGTTGCCCATGCACAAGGAACATCCAGGAAGCTCAGTTCTTGCACCTGATGTACCAAAGACATTATAGATACCTTCTTCCATAAGCTGCTTTTCATCCATTTTAGTAGGAGGAACTACCCATAATCTTGCTTTAGTTTGATTGTATTTATTAAGTAATGTTCCAGCAGCTCTGAAGTGACCAATATTAGTCATACAAGAGCCTATAAATACTTCTTGGATATCTGTATTAGCAACTTCTGATAATGGTTTTATATCATCAGGATCATTAGGGCATGCAAGAAGAGGTTCAGTAATTTCATTAAGATCTATCTCAATAATCTCAGCATATTCTGCATTTTCATCTGGCTCTAGAAGCTCAGGGTTCTCGATCCATTCTTCCATTGCCTGCGCTCTTCTTTCCAATGTTTTTGCATCACCATATCCGCTGGCAATCATCCATCTAAGCATTACTATATTTGATTTTAGATATTCAATAATTGGTTCCTTATTGAGCCTTACTGTACAGCCTGAAGCAGATCTCTCCGCAGAAGCATCTGATAATTCAAAAGCCTGCTCTACTTTCATATCAGGCAGCCCTTCAATTTCAAGACATCTACCCGAGAAGATATTTTTTTTACCTTCTTTAGCTACTGTAAGTAATCCTTTCTGGATCGCAGCGTATGGTATTGCATTCACAAGGTCGCGAAGGGTGATACCAGGCTGCATTTTACCTTTAAATCTAACTAATACAGATTCAGGCATATCAAGAGGCATAACGCCTAGAGTTGCTGCAAAAGCAACAAGCCCTGAACCTGCAGGGAAACTAATGCCAATAGGGAATCTTGTATGACTATCTCCACCTGTCCCAACCCCATCAGGTAAGAGCATTCTATTTAACCAGGAATGAATAATTCCATCACCTGGTCTTAATGAGACTCCACCTCTATTCATAATGAAATCTGGTAAATTATGTTGAGTTTCAATATCAACTGGTTTTGGATATGCGGCCGTATGACAAAAAGACTGCATTACTAAATCTGCTGAGAACCCAAGACATGCCAATTCTTTAAGCTCATCCCTGGTCATTGGGCCAGTGGTATCTTGAGATCCAACTGTACTCATTCTAGGCTCACAATATGTCCCAGGTCTTATGCCTGCAACACCACATGCCTTACCAACCATTTTTTGAGCTAATGTATACCCCTTATCAGAATCATCTTCGCTATCAGGCCTTCTAAAGATAGTTGTTGGCTCTAGGTCTAAAGCTTCCCTAGTTTTATCAGTTAACTGTCTTCCAATAATTAAAGGGATTCTTCCATTTGCTCTAACTTCATCAAGCAGGACATCAGTCTTTAACTCAAAGGTTGAGATAACCTCATTAGTATTTGCATCTAGAACTTTGCCATTGTGAGGTTCTAAAATAATTTCCTGACCCATTTCCATATTAGAGACATCTAATTCGATAGGAAATGCACCTGAATCTTCAAGAGTATTAAAGAAGATTGGAGCAATCTTGCTACCAAAGCAAAAGCCACCTTCTTTTTTATTTGGAATACATGGAATGTCATCACCCATGTGCCATAACACTGAATTAGTAGCCGATTTTCTTGATGAACCAGTCCCAACAACATCACCAACAAATACTAAAGGGTTTCCTTTCTTCTTAAGTTCTTCAATAGTTTCCAAAGGCCTATCTAAACCTTCTCTTGGCATTTTAAACATTGCTAATGCATGCAGTGGAATATCCGGTCTAGACCATGCATCTGTTGCAGGAGACAAATCATCAGTATTAATTTCACCTGGAACTTTATAAACAGTTAACTTAACTTGCTCTGGAATATCCTGTTTGCTTGTAAACCATTCTCCTTCTGCCCATGCATTGATTACTTTTTTAGCATGTTGATTAGTTTGTGATAAGTCAAAAATTTCATTGAACGCATCAAATATTAATAATGTTCTACTCAATGCATCTGCCGCTGCATCACCCAGCTCATCCATTTTTAAACACTCGATAAGTGGTTGAATATTATAACCACCAAGCATTGTTCCTAATACTTTTACTGCCTCAAGTTTAGTTATATAAGGGCTCGAAGACTCACCAGTTGTAATATCTGCTAGAAATGCTGCTTTAACATAAGCTGATTGGTCAACTCCAGCAGGCACTCTTTCTTTTAATAGGTGTATTAGCAGGTCTGATTCATCATGATTAGACTTTAGTAAATCTACAAGTTGAGATGTTTGATCTGGGTCAAGTGGAAGAGGTGGGATATTTTGTTCAGCTCTTTCTTGTTCGTGTTTTTTGTATTCGTTTAACATAAGATTGTCTCCGGTGGCTATTTTACTCTTCTATGTAGTAGCTAGCCACAAAATATCAAAATAAATTCTTTTAAAAATAGGTTAAAATCTTTTAAACATAATGTTTAAAACAAGATCAACAACTCCTTGCCTTGGAATATGCTCAACCACATATGGTGATGACGTATGCAAGGGCTGTAAGAGGTTTGTTCATGAAGTGATTAGCTGGAATAAATATTCCTCTCATGAAAAAGAGCTTGTTAATTCCCGCCTTGAAGAGTTTAAAGTCCTTATTTTGAAAGAAAGGTTTGCAATCGAAGACCCTGAAATCTTTAAACTTAAATTGAATGAAAATGCTATTAATTTTAATAATGCACTGGATCCATTAACTTGGATATTTGATTTATTAAGAGCAGCGGGTTCTCAGAACTTAGATCTAAGTCAATTTGGTATAAAAGTCCTTATTAATTATGATCCAAAAAAGATCAAGGATGAAATTAATGATGAGCTTCTTGAGCTTTCAGAAGCTCATCATCAAAGATACTTTAAAAAACTATAAAGAGTTTTAACCAAAGTCTTTTAACATAGCTTTGAGCTCTAACGAATGTTGCTCTTCTTCGCCAATTAATCCTCTTGCATATTCTTCTAGATAAATAGATCTGTCGGCAACATTTCCTAAGAGCTTTTTATAAAGATTCAAAGCATGGATTTCATGGTCTAAGCTCTCCTCTAAAATATCTTTAATGGAGTGCCTATGTGTCTCTTTTATTTTTGCAATCTTTTGGCTTGGATGGCCATCTAAACCAACAATTAATTCCCCAGCTTGTTGAGCATGCATTAATGATTCAGCTGCTTGTTCTTTTAAAAAAGCAACTATTGGTAATCTATATGGACCACTTACCATCATTGCTGAGTGGGTATATCTAACAACACCTGCTAGTTCATATTCCATAATTTCGTTTAAAATATTACAAACCAAATCTGAATTTATTTCTTTCATTTCCATAAAAATTCCTTTTAATTAGTGAATGAAAGGCCAATATAATAGATTTACTTAAATATGTAAAGCACTGATATTAGGTATTTTTTTAATGGTAATCATTTAGATAACTATTCTCATTTACCTTTTTTATTGTTTATAGCTAGAGCCAGTTTAAAACGCCAAAACAATAGAAAAGCTATAAATGCGTAAGCAACTTTTGCGCATTGATACACTATTGGTAAGCTAGCAAATTTAGCTAACCACATATACCCATCTGTTCTTTTCCAGACATAAATAAAAGCATCCACACCTATCAACTCTTCACCATCTTCAAAAACTACATGTAGTTTTTTTAAATATTTATCATCCATATGACTACAGCCATTAAAGGATAACTCTGATCTTTTTTTATAGTGCTTTATTTCATAATTACATATGGAGCACTTCTCGTTAAACAAAACCTTTCCTTCACTCATATCTATATTTTACCAAGTATTCATTCAATATTTTTTAATACTAACAACTTGTGCCAAAATAAATATACATGACAAAAGAAAAAGATTTTTTTAAATATTTTAAAGAAGGCTGGAATAAGATTCTTGGGAAAAAACACGACAGATCCAAATTAAGATCAAAAAGTTTATTTAGAGCTATCAATGGAATTCAAAACGTAGGCACTCCTCATGACTGGGAAGATTATGAAAAGTATAAAAAGGAAATAGACAAAGATGAATCAAACTAATATTTTTAATGAACCAATAGAAGAGTGCTGTTCTAATCCTATTACAGGTTATTTTAGAGATGGTTTTTGTCATACAGATAAGCATGATAGAGGACTACATATTGTATGTTCGTTAATGACTGAAGACTTTCTTGGCTTCTCAAAAGCAAGGGGCAATGATTTATCTACACCTAGGCCCGAATTTAATTTTCCTGGTTTAAAAGAGGGTGATTCATGGTGTGTTTGTGCTGAAAGATGGAAAGAGGCATATGAGCATGGCTTTGCTCCGCGCGTGTATCTTAAGAAAACCAATAAAAAAGTTCTCTCTATTGTAGATATTGAAGTTTTAAAGCAATTCGCAGTTGATATTAACTAATTTATAAAGTTAAAAAAGTAGCTCCATAATTTTATCTATCATTTTTTCCTTTATTATTTTGCTATTGGCAATTCATACCAGTTGGTTGTGTATTTAGGTGAAGTCATATTTTGTTTCATAGGAGACCACTGGCTTGTGTTTTGTGATGCGTAATAAATCTGTGTTTCATGAGTATTCAATTTATCAATATATTTCATAAATTTTGAATCTTCTTTTGGCTCATTTAAATCTCTAAATAGTGAATATTGTTTTGCTGATTCATTAGAAAATCTACTTAGCAATATCCCCGCTTTTGCATAGTCATAACCAGATCTGTAGATAGGCAACAATGCTTTTTTTGCAGCTATCAAAATATCCCTTGTATCATTTGTTGGAGTTGTAAGCTCGACCGCTTTATAGCCTCTATGCTGAGGCTTATGATCACTAAAAGGACTTGTTCTTACAAAGACTGAAACCTGAGAGCATTTTTGTTTTTCATGCCTTAATTTTTCGGTAGCTCTAACGGCAAAGTTACTCACTATAGGCCTAAGAGTTTTTAAATCAGTTACCCTAGTACCGAAACTCCTACTAACAACAATTTGTTTTTTTGCTGATATATTATCCTCTATATTTAAACATTTCTGTCCTCTAAGTTCCCTAACCGTCCTCTCTAATACCACACTAAATTTACGTTTAGCATTTTGCGGATCAACGCTCGCTAGCTGAAGAGCATTAGTTATCCTTGCTCTGTTTAAATGCTCTGTAAGCCTTCTGCCAATACCC
>CAJQGY010000086.1 GCA_905478015.1 uncultured SAR86 cluster bacterium | reverse complement strand
TTTGTGTTGAAATATCATGTCTATGCGAAGGCACAATAATTTCATTTTCAATACCAAAATCAAGTTTGCTTAAATATGTTAGATATTCTTTTTCTTCTATGTTTGTGCCTAAAATTTTATTAATTCTTTTAACATCAATGGGGATGCTATTTTTTTGAACTTGATGATCTTCAAATGATTGAATTTTGATGTTTTTAATTACTGCATGATCTTTTATAATTTCAATGAATCTTCGAAGCACTATTTCTTGCGCTTGGGTATCAACACCTCTTTCAAATTTATGTGCTGCGTCAGAGGTAAGATTATATGCAACACTTTTTCCAATAATTGATTCAGGTTTAAAAAAAGCACACTCAACCAAGGCTTTTTTTGTATTTACTGAACAAGCTGTTGACTGCCCTCCCATTACTCCTGCGAGACTAATAATTTTATTATTGACAGAAAAAACACAATTATTACCCAAAAGATTGATATCAGCTCCTAAAAGAGATTTAAAAGCCTCATTACAATTTCTATTTTCAAAAATTAATTGATTGTTAATTGAATCTGCTTCAAAGCAATGAGTTGGCTGGCCTAATTCATATGAAATATAATTAGAAACATCAGTAAAAAAATTTGTTTTATTATTGCTAAGTAAAGAAAAATAATTTGCTAGATAAGGCTTATATGCATTTACATTTCCTTCGATCTCTATTTCCAAAAAATGAATTGCAGGGCATGCTTCAGGTGATAGATTTTTAAAATTTAAATTAAGCTGATCTATATTTCCCTCATAAACTTTAAAGGCTTCTGTGTTGCCAAAAAAAACATTAAGGTCTCTTGCAATACCATTTAATGACAAACAGTCACCTCTATTTGGAGTTAACTCCATATCAAATATATCACCATCAATTTCATGCTCATGACCAAGCTGAAAAAGTTTTTCTGATAGCAAATCTTTAGATGGTTTTTCAGCTAAAAAATTTAATAAATCTTGATAGATGAATTTCATTTAAATTGACCCAAAAAATCTAAATTTGATTTATAAAAATCTCTTATATCGCTCACTCCGTATTTAAGCATAGCTATTCTTTCAACTCCTAGACCGAAAGCAAGTCCACTATATTTTTCTGTATCAATATTGCAATTTTTTAAGACTATTGGATTCACAATACCGCAACCAAGAATTTCAAGCCATTTTCCATTTTCAGATAAAATATCTACTTCAGCGGAAGGCTCTGTAAATGGGAAGTATGATGGACGGAAT
The DNA here is from genome assembly GCA_905478015.1 of uncultured SAR86 cluster bacterium. Lineage (GTDB taxonomy): Bacteria > Pseudomonadota > Gammaproteobacteria > Magnimaribacterales > D2472 > CAJQGY01. The sequence goes on along the minus strand of CAJQGY010000086.1, from coordinate 2,798 downwards.
CGTATTTTAACGTCTTTGCCAAATAAGTTATGAAGGATTTGGTGAATAAGATCTTTTAAATTTGCAAAAGTCACATCTGTATCAACATATATACCCTCAACTTGATGAAACATAGGAAGATGAGTTGCATCATCATCTTTTCTATAAACTTTTCCTGCAGAACTAAATGCAAATGGTGGGTTACTTTTAAGCATACTTCTTATTTGAACTGGTGAAGTATGAGTTCTTAGTACGTGACTTTTATTTTCAACATAAAAAGTATCATGCATCTGCCTAGCAGGATGAGATTTTTTTATATTTAACATATCGAAATTAAACTCTTCGCTTTCAATTTCAGGTCCATCAACCTCTTGAAATCCCAAATCAGCTAACATGTTTAGTAAAAAATCTTTAACTTGATTTATTGGATGAAGTGAACCGACCTCATCTTTAATGAGAGGTGGCTCTATGTTGTCTATGTTAGACATTGAGAGTTTATTTTACGGCAGTTTGTACGATTTTTTCAAAGGTTGATGAATCGTTAATAGCAAGATCTGAAAGAATTTTTCTATCAATTGCAATATCTTTTCTTGTTAAGCCATTTATTAGTTTGGAATAAGAAACATCTAGCTCTCTTGCGCCGGCATTAATTCTAGCAATCCATAGAGATCTAAATGACCTTTTTCTATTTTTTCTATCTCTAAATGCATACTGAAGCGACTTGATATTAGATTGTTTTGCTGTTTTAAATAGCCTGCTTCTAGCACCATAATGCCCTTTAGTCGCACTAAGGACCTTCTTGTGTTTAGCTTTAGCTGTTACTGATTTTGTTACTCTTGGCATGATCGTTACCTTCTAATTAATGCAGAAGCCATTTTAAGAACAGTTCCTGTTAACTTATTAAGGCCTCTATTATGTCTTTTTCTCTTTGTAGATTGCTTTGTTAGGATATGGTTCCTATTAGCACTTTTACTTTTTACAGACGAGCCTGTTTTCTTAAAGCGTTTAGCTGCTCCTGAATGTGTTTTAAGTTTATATCCCATAATAATTATTTTTATTTAAATTAACTTTTCTTTTTCAAAGGAGATAAAACCATTAACAGTTGTCGCCCTTCTAATGAAGGCTCTTGGTCGACTTGAGATATATCATCTAGCTCATCTCTTAATCTATTTAATAAATTAAGGCCCATATCACTGTTTAAAATCTCTCTACCTCTAAAACGGACGCTTATTTTAGTCTTATCTCCATCAAGAATAAAGCTTTTTATTTTTTTTAATTTTATATTGTAGTCACCTACATCTGTTGAAGGTCTAAATTTAATCTCTTTTGTGGTGTTTCTTTTTACTTTGACCTTGGATGAAGAAATACTTTTTTTCTTATCAAAAAGATGTTTGCCATAATCTAAGAGCTTACAAACAACCGGTTTTGAATCAGAAGGAGAAACCTGAACTAAATCTAATGTTGCTGTTCTTGCTGACTCAAGAGCCTCACTAAATGGTAAAAGCCCCATTTTTTCTCCATTAGCACCGATAAGCATAACCTCATCAGCTCTTATTTTTTCATTGATTGGAGTAATATTTTTTTTTGAGGAAGCTATGAGAATGCCTATGAATTAGAAGAGGATAAAATGTATAACATTAAAGAGTTAACAAGAAATTTGTTTTTGTATATTTTGATTGGTTAACTTTCATGTAAGTGATGAATTTTATACTAAAAATTATATTTGGCAATATTTATGGTTGAAGAAATGACTGTTCCCAGACACCATAAATTTTTTCAAAAATTTGTCTTTTATTTATTCTTGATTCATGCCCTTCCCAGAATTCAAAGTAGTAAGGAGTAAATGAAAAACCACCCCAATATCCAGGACATTTTTTTAAATCATCATTTTTAAGAGATTTGTTGTAATTTTCTTTAACTTGATTATAAGAATCTATTGGTTTTGATTGGTTAGATGAAATAGCTAATGCATTTTTTTCTTCTGATCTATCAAAAAAATATTTTTGATTGTAATCATTTGAAGTTTTTTTTATTTTAGCCTTTATTCTAATTTGAACATTAATACTAGGCCAATATACTAATGCGGCTATTTGGCTGTGAGAATTAAAAGAAAATGCTTTTGGAGAGTCGTAATTACTAAAAAAAATAAACTCATCATTTGTGATAAATTTAAGGTTTACGTATCTAGAATTAACCTCGTTCATCTCTTTGTTGAATGAAGAAATTGAAATAGCCTCAATGCCTTTTTGTCCTGCATTTAATGCCTCATCATATTTCTCTTTTAAAAGTTGATAAGGTGTTTCTTGATTTACGTTATTAAATTGGATCATTGTATTAAAAATTTAAAAATTAATTATATATGTCTTATTACCAATCAAGAACTTTAAAAACAAAATCCATAAACAAAAAAAGCTGCATAATGCAGCTTCTTAAGTCTATTTAATTTTTTAAAGTTGATAAACCTATTTATCAGGTGTCAGAAAGAGATCTAGATTCAGCCGCTCTTCTCCAATAGTTCGTTTTGTAAAAACAATTATTATTCTATCGGTTTTAGGCCTCGCACATTGCCTAAACCTATAGACTGCTTAAGTATTTAAGAGATTCATATAAAAGAACGTGATGAGGGTTATATTCTGAGATCAATTAGCAGGCATAGGCATATTGGAGAAAACCTACACCCAGCAAGTATAAGCACCCTATTGAAAGCACTGCAAATGGACTTGAAAATGGACTCCGATGAACAACCGCTCAGCGGGCATTCCTTTAGAGTGGGGGCAGCACTAGATCTATTAGAACAAGGTGAGTCGCTTGAAAGGATA
>CAJQGY010000085.1 GCA_905478015.1 uncultured SAR86 cluster bacterium | reverse complement strand
TTTGAGCGTGATTGTTTCTCTATTTTCTGGGTTGTCTTTGCTGAAATTAACAACGCAACAACCTTTGCTTACAAGCCATATCTCACTTCTTAATTTATGTCTTTGGAAGCTCATGCCCTGTCCAGGACTAACAATTAATTCTTTAACTTTTACATCATTATCCTTGAATAAATTGTAGTAAGAGCCCCAAACCCTTTCCTCTTGAAAGTATTTCCATTTTTTTAATATCCACGATGAAGAATTCTTTTTATCATCGCCTCCAACTCCAAATAAAAACTTAACTCCTTGAACAGACATTTCTGGAATATTTTCTATGTTCCTATCACCGCCATTAGCAAATAAAATTGTATCTTCGGGATAGATTTTTTTAACATGTTCAAGCGCGCCTATTGCAGAACCATTTTCATCGTCTTCAAAGCTAATTACTTGATCAACACAGGATAGATTTTCTATTATTATTTTTCTCTCAGTGAATGGCATGAAAAACTTTTCTTTCTTCTTATCCAACCACGCATCACTATTCAAACCAACAACTAATTTGTCTCCAAGAGCTTTGGCAGATTTTAGATAAGATATATGACCAGAGTGGATTGGATCAAAACCACCTGTTACCAAAACTATTTTCATTATTGCTTCTATTTATTAACAAGAGTTATTATAAATAAATTGCTGCAACAAATCATACAAGAGTTTCCTAATCTTTAAATTCTGAAACGACTCCTCCAATAGAATCTTTTGCGTCCCCAAATAACATTCTGGTATTTTGTTTAAAAAATAAAGGGTTTTGTACGCCTGCAAAGCCAGATGACATTGATCTTTTTAGAACAAAAACAGTTTTGGCATTATGAACTTCGATAATAGGCATCCCGTATATTGGACTTCCTGGTTCTTCAGTTGCTGATGGATTAACTACATCATTAGCACCGATAACAACAGCAACATCTACAGAATCCATAGATGGGTTTACATCATCTGGTTCAGCTAGAACATCATAAGAAACGTTAGCTTCTGCCAATAAGACATTCATATGCCCAGGCATCCTGCCTGCTACTGGATGAATGCCATACTTCACCTCAGTACCATTTTCTTCCAAGAGCTCTCCAAGCTCTCTTACAACATGCTGTGCTTGGGCTACTGCCATTCCATAACCAGGAACAATAAGAACTGAGCTTGCATTTTCTAAAATTAAGTATGCATCAGATACATTGATGGGATTGACCTCTCCTTGTTCCTCGGAACTTTTTGAACTTGAAGCGCTTGCATAGCCCACAAAAAGTATATTGCCTATAGACCTATTCATAGCCTTTGCCATAATTATTGTGAGTATTAATCCGCTAGCTCCAACCAAAGATCCAGCTACTATCAAGACATTGTTAAGTAATATTAAACCAGCAAAAGCTGCAGCTATACCTGATAGTGAATTTAGAAGGGATATTACCACCGGCATATCACCGCCGCCAATTGGAAGAACAAAACCAATTCCACCTAAAAGAGTTAGGACTAATAAGACTGTAAAAAACTCAAAGTTAATTACTAATAATGGCGTCACAATTGCTGAATACAATAAAAATGCTAATGAGATATAAAAAATTGTTGTAAATAATTTTGTGATAATTGATGTTTTTGCTATTTGTATTTTTTCAGACAACTTGGCATAAGCTACTAAACTTCCTGTAAATGTAATCCCACCGACATAAACAGTTGTCATAACTAATATGTATTGAAATAGATTATCTGGAGTTGAATTAAACTCTGACCAAGCTATTAAAAAAGTAGCCAGACCACCGAAGCCATTAAATAAAGCAACCATCTCTGGTATTGATGTCATCTTAACTTTTAAAGCTATTAAAGAACCTATAAAGGCTCCCAAGCCTATCCCTGCTAGGAGTATTAAGGGGTTAGAGATATTAATAAAAGTAACTAAAACAGCTACAAGCATTGCAATAGCTGAGAGGAAATTGCCTTTTACTGCTGTATCTTCTTTCCCGAGCATTTTGATGCCAGTAATAAATAGTATTGATGAAAAAATATAGACAATGTTTTGTATTAATGAGATTTCCATAATTATTTCTTCTTAAACATTTTGAGCATTCTATTTGTTACAAGATAGCCACCAAAAACATTTATTGACGCAAAAGTTACAGCCAAAAATGCAAGAGCCGTTTGCAATTGGCTATCAGCAGTTAAAAGCAGAGCACCTACTAATGCGATTCCAGATATTGCATTAGCACCTGACATGAGTGGAGTATGAAGTGTGCTTGGAACTTTAGAAATTAGCTCTAAGCCAAGATAGATCGATAGAATAAGAACAAAACCCAAAAGAATATATGTTTCCATTTATTTAAACCTCTCGTTAAGTATTTCACCCTCATGAACAAGAACACTGCTTTTAATAATTTCATCTTCAAAATTAAATTCGATTTTCTTTAATTCTTTTTTGTAGAAATCACAAATCCAATGATTGAAGTTATTTGAAAGAGCGAGTGATGCATGAGAGGAAACAGTTGAAGTTAAATTTGAAATTCCGATAATTTTAACTCCATTTTTAATGACCACTTGATCAATTTCAGAGCCTTCAACATTACCACCTGACTCTACGGCCATATCAAATATAACGCTACCAGGCTGCATTTGAGATATGGTTTTTTCATCAATCAATCTCGGAGCAGGCCTACCAAATAGCTGAGCAGTTGTTATTACAATATCTGAACGAGCACAAACCTTTGATTGAAGATCTTTTTGTTTTTGTATTTGTTCAGGAGTCAGTTCATTAGCATAACCTTGGTCATTTTGTCCGGTTTCGCCTAGGTCTATTTTAACAAATTTAGCACCCAGTGAGTTTACCTGCTCTTCTACCACATCTCTTGTATCAAAAGCCTCGACCCTGGCTCCCAATCTCTTTGCTGTTGCAATGGCTTGAAGACCTGCAACTCCAACACCAATAACAAAGACCCTGGCAGGCTTTAAAGTTCCTGCTGCAGTCATCATCATAGGCAGGCCTTTAGATAAATGTTTTGCTGACTCTATAACAGCTGAATATCCAGCTAAATTTGCTTGTGAACTTAATACATCCATTTTTTGAGCTCGAGTAATTCTAGGAATAAACTCCATGCTCACCAAATTAATGCCTCTTTTTTTACACTCATTAATATGATTCTGGTTATAAAAAGGGTTAACTGTTCCAAGAATAGTTGATCCCTTTGTGACTAGATCCAATTCTTCGTTAGAAAGAGGCTGAAGCGTAATAATCAAATTTGCCTTTGATAAGCAGTCGCTTCTGCTTGTAGCAAGAAGGCCTAATTCTTTAAATGCTTCATCATCAGTATATATTCCTGCTCCAATCCCCTCCTCAAACATCACCGAAGTTTCTAAAGATAGAAGGGAGGATATTGTCTCCAAATGTATTGGAGATCGAGTATCTGTTGTTTCCTTGGATTTTAATGCTGAAATTATCACTGTAAATAAAATAAAATGTCTTGTAGTGAAGTAAATAATAAGTAAATTTAAAAGTCAATTGAAATTGCATATGCTTTATTTACAAGGTTTAAACAATTTATGTTTGTAGTTTTACTACATAAAAATTTATTGGGAAGATAGATAATATTATGAAAAAAAAATTGTTAAACTGTGCAAATGAATATTGATCAAAATGAGGTTACAAAGTTTGCAGAGCAGGCTGATAAGTGGTGGGATAAAGAAGGTGATTTTAAACCTCTGCATAAAATTAACCCACTCAGAGCAAGCTACATAAATGATATTGTTAATTTAGAAAATAAAAAATTTTTAGATGTTGGTTGTGGGGGTGGAATCCTTACTGAGGCAATATTTGATAAAGGAGCTTTTGTAACAGGAATTGATGCTGCGGGGCCGGGCATAGAAACTGCAAGAATTCATGCAAAAAAAAATTCTAAAAATATTAACTACATTGTTGGCACTGCTGAAGAATTTTACGAAAAAAATGATGATAGATTTGATGTTGTATCCTGCCTAGAGGTTTTGGAACACGTTCCGGATCCAAAGTCATTAATAGATGTTTGTACCAAACTACTAAAACCTGGGGGAGATTTATTCTTATCTACTATCAATAAAAACCCAAGATCATGGGTGAC
>CAJQGY010000084.1 GCA_905478015.1 uncultured SAR86 cluster bacterium | reverse complement strand
GAAGGTATGGACTGGGTTGTAAAAACAAATCATTTCTCTTCAGCAGCATATGGTGGCGTTCATCAAACTGCACAAGGTGACTTCGAGGATTAATAATGAAAAAACTTTTTTCATTATTATAAAAAAAGCTATTTAAAAACCCTCTTTTTTGAGGGTTTTTTCCTCTTATGGCGCCCTCTGCAGGAATCGAACCTGCAACTAATCCTTAGGAGGGATCTGTTATATCCATTTAACTAAGAAGGCTTTTAACTTTTATAGATTAAATTTATAGACATTATATGAGAACTAGCACTAATACTGATATCTATTTACCTATATAATATTTTTCATGAATATCACATTACCCGATAAAAGCATAAGAGACTTGCCTAAAGGCTCAACTGGGCTTGATCTTGCTGAGAGTATAGGCCCTGGCTTAGCAAAAGCTGCCATTGCTGTGGTAGTTAATGGTATTCAAAAAGATCTTTCAGATCCCATTAATGAAGACTCCAATGTATCGATTATTACTATTAGTTCAGATGAAGGCTTGGAAATAATGAGACATACATTAACAGCTCAGGTGCTTGCTAGAGCAGTTCAAAATTTGTTTCCTGGAACAAAACTAGCAATTGGGCCAACCATAAACAATGGCTTTTATTATGATTTTGAATCTAAAAAAACTATATCAAATGATGATTTAGAAAAAATTGAAATCGAAATGAGAAAAATTATATCTACGGACTCAGATATTAAAAAAAGACTTCACTCAAAACAAGATGCCCTAAAAATTTTTAGTGAAAAGGACGAAACGTACAAAGAAATTATTATAAATGAAGCTGATCAAGATGATAACTTTCAACTTTACTATCAAGACAATGATGAATTTGTAGATCTATGCAGAGGACCACATCTTCCTAATCTGAAACATATTGGAGCATTTAAACTTACCAAGGTTGCCGGAGCATATTGGAAAGGAGATGCGAAAAATAAAATGCTAACAAGAGTTTACGGGACGGCCTGGAAGAATGAAAAAGATTTAAAAAAACATCTGATTGCAATTGAAGAGGCTGAGAAGAGAGATCACAGAAAAATTGGCAAGGAGATGAGCTTGTTTCATTTTCAGGAAGAGGCTCCTGGTATGGTTTTCTGGCATCCACGAGGCTGGGCTATATATAAGAATTTAGAATCTTTTGTAAGAAATAGACTTGAAAAATTTGACTATCAAGAAATAAAAACACCGCAAGTTGTCGATAGGAAGCTATGGGAGGCTTCTGGTCACTGGGATAAATATAGAGAAAATATGTTTATCACGGAGATAGACGAAGAGCATGCTAACGATAAAAGAACAAATGCTCTAAAACCAATGAATTGCCCATGTCATGTTCAGGTATATAACCATGGATTGAAGTCCTACAGAGATTTACCAGTAAGACTTGCAGAATTTGGGTCTTGTCATAGATATGAAGCCTCGGGAACATTGCATGGCCTTATGCGAGTTAGAGGATTTACCCAAGATGATGGTCATATTTTTTGTACAGAAAGCCAAATTGAGAATGAAACAAAGCTTTTCATAGAACTTCTTTCAGGAATGTATAAGGATTTAGGTTTTGATAACTTTGATATAAAGCTCTCAACTAGACCTGAAGTTAGAGTTGGAAGTGATGAGGTTTGGGACAAGGCTGAAAAAGCACTAGAGAATGCAATTCAAAAATTAGAACTACCTTTTGAGATTGTCGAAGGTGAGGGTGCATTCTATGGACCTAAGCTAGATTTTGTTCTTACAGATGCAATTGGAAGAGAATGGCAATGTGGAACATTTCAAGCAGATTTTAATTTACCAGACAGACTTGAGGCTGAGTATGTAGGAGAGGATGGCTCTAAGCACAGGCCTGTTATGATTCATAGAGCAGTACTTGGATCATTTGAAAGATTTATAGGAATATTAATAGAGAACTACTCAGGCAAGTTACCTCTTTGGTTAGCTCCTGAGCAAGTAGCCATAGCAACAATTATTTCTGAGGTAGATGATTATGCTTCTGAGATAGAGGAAGAATTAAAATCAATTAATATTAAAGTAATTAAAGATTTACGAAATGAAAAAATTGGTTATAAGGTAAGGGAGCATAGCGCAGCAAAAGTTCCAATTATTCTTGCTTTAGGCGCAAGAGAAAAAGAGAGCAGGACTGTTTCGGTGCGAAGAATAGGCAGCAATAATACCGAGACTAAATCCCTTAATGACTTTATTGCTGAGATCAAAGTTGAGGCAAAAAGCCCGTCAAGTTAGTATTTGTGAGCCTCTTAAAAAATATTTTTATTCTGCCAATTAAGTTTTATAGATACTTCATCTCACCTCTTTTCCCCCCTTCATGCAGATTCGAACCCACATGCTCACAGTATGCCATCAATGTAATTTTGGAATATGGAATAATGAAAGGTTCCTATCTTGCTATAAAAAGAATTCTTAAATGCCATCCTTGGAACTAATTTCTTTCAAAACCTACATAAAAAATACAATTTTAGCTAGGTAAAAAACTCTTTTTTTTTAACACTTTTACTAGATAAACCCTTTATAAATGCTATAGTTTGTTAAGAATTGTAAAGAAATTGTTAGGAATCATTAAGAATTCTTAATTAATTAAAATGTTTGTAATCCAATATAGGGGGTTTATGTTATGAACAAAATATCTAAAGTCTTACTAGGAACTTTTGCATCTTTTGCATTAGCTGTTCCATTTTTTGTAAGCGCTCAAGAAGTAGAAGAAGTGGTTGTTACGGCAACTAAAAAAGCTGAATCTGTTCAGGATCTAGCTTTATCAATCGAAGCATTTACTGCTGAAGATATGGAAAAAAACTTAATCAAGGACGCTGCAGACTTACAAGAAGTTGTTCCTGGTTTAATAGCTGATAAAGGTATCGGTTCAGGTGTTTCATATGCTATCAGAGGTACTGGTTCATATGGTGTTGGTGCCGCTGTTGTTGGCGCTGTTGTAACATCAATGAATGGACACAGTGTTGGTACTGGTGCTTTTTATGATCTAGGCTTCTATGACGTAGAGCGTATTGAGGTTCTTAAAGGACCACAAGGTACATTATTTGGAAGAAACGCCGTTAACGGTGTTATTAATATTATCTCTGCTAGACCTACTTCAGAATTTGAAGGTAAAGTTGATATCACTTACGGTGATTACAGTACTGAAGAACTAACAGCAGTTATCAATGTGCCTATTTCTGATACTATCAGATCTAGACTTGCTGTTACATCTTCAAAAAGAGATGGATTTACTCAAAACGTAAGAGATGGTTCTTACTTTAATGACAAAGACGCAATGGGGGCAAGGCTTTCAATAGACTTTGACATTGGTGAATCTTCAACCTTGAAATTTACTCATGATTGGTCAAAAGGCAGCGACAATAGAAATAATATTGGAGCTCCTTTTTGTGAAACTCATGCTTTACTAGGTTGTAACCCTTTAACTGTTGGTGGTCCAAATGTACCTGCAGATTCAAGAGGAAGTACAGCAGCATTATTTAACGTTGTTGGTGGTTTAGAGGCTTCAGCTTATGTTAATCAGTATGCTGGAACTATAGTGCCTGATAACTTTAGAAAAGCTTACTTAACAAGAAATCCAGAGTTTGATAGTGAACATACGTTTACACAATTAGAATTTGAAACTGAGCTTACAAGTGAGTTAATACTTAATGCAAAAGTTTCTCATGTAGCAAGAGATTACTTCCATATGAATGATAATGATTACTCTCATTCAACTAAACCTTATCCAGGAGTTCTAGGGGCTGCATTAGGCTTACCTCCAATTTCATGGACAGGTACTTTCGGTGGATCATTTAACGGAGATGACTACAGTTTCACAGAATTAGTTGATTCAGAAAGAACATATGAATTCTCAAATGCTGAAGACAATGGAATTCAAGCTGAAGTAACAATAATATCTGATTATGACGGACCGTTTAACTTTGTCACTGGTTTCTATAGCTATGACAATAGGTCACACAACAGATATCAAGTTCAAACAGCAGCTTGGAACATGACAGGAAACTTTAGCAATCATTTATATTCATCATTGGTTTATGGTGGGCAATTTGATGCTTACGGCGGTATTCCTTTTTATCAAACATTAATCCTTGGTGGTCTTGGTGGAAGTGATGTTTGTGCTTCAGGCGCATTAGGTGCTGCTGCTGCAGCAGTTCCTGCTACTTCTAATCCTGCTTGTTTAGGTGGATTATTAGCCGCTCAAGGAATTAACCCTTATCATATTCCAACTGAACTTAATGGTTATCTTAATGACGACCACGTAAGAACAAAATCTACAGCTTTCTTTGGAGAGCTCTACTTTGATCTTTCAGATGTAACAAAATTAACTGTTGGTTACAGGTTTAATGATGATACTGTTAAAGATTCAATCATGACTTGTTTGACAGACTTTGATTGCCCTAACTACCCACAATCTCAACTAGATTCAGGTGTGTATGGGTTCTTCCCAACTCAAGAAGTTATTGCTGATGATGCTTTTGCCTATAAATTAGCTATTCAACATGACTTATCTGACAATCAAATGGTTTATGCAAGCTATACAACAGCAACAAAAGCTGGTGGTAATAACCCTGTAATTGGAACTGAAGCTGATCCATATGATTCAGAGGAAACTGGCGTATTTGAAATTGGAACAAAAAGCATCCTAATGGATGGCGCTGTTCTGTTTAACGCCTCATTCTTTATCAATGATACAAAAGGAATGCTTATTTCAAATATTGAAAATGCTGGTTCTGTAAACTACAACGTAGATGCTGAAATCAAAGGTTTTGAAGGTAATATGATTGCTTTCCTAAGCGAAACAACAAGTATCGATGTTTCATGGTTGCTTGTAGAAAGTGAACTTGGCGATCAAACAATGCCAGATCCTTTAAATCCAGTTGGAATAGTTGCTTTATTGGATGTTGATCCAACAGCTTTCACTCCTGGTGTGGGTTGTGCAACTGCAACCGGTCTTTGTGGTCCAACTGCATTTGGTGCAGGTGTTCAAGGTTTACCTTTTGATCCTCAAGGTGCTGTTCAGTATGGTTATGGTTTAGATGCTGGCGGTAACGTAGTACCGATCTTTAAATCAGCTGGTTACCTATGTGCTGCTCCGTTTAACCCGCTTGGAGGAGTTGCTTGTTCAGTTGCACCTCAGCAAGTTTCAATTTCCGGTAATACACTACCTCAGTCACCTGAATCATCATACAGCTTAGGTCTTAATAAAGACTTCCTTGTTGAAAATGGTGTTACTTCTGTAAGACTTGCTTACAGATTCCAAGGTGAAAGAGAAGGTAATGTCTTTAATCAAGACAGAGCTAAAATGTCTGAAACTAAGTACTGGGATGTGTCAGCAACATACACTCCAGATAACGCTGACTGGTATGTTAAAGCGTTCATTAAAAATATTGCTGATGATCAATTTGTAGGAACATGGGCTGCTTCTTCTGCATTGCAGGGTGGAGCACAGTTTGCTACTTATACTGATCCTAGAATGTTTGGTGTATCTTTTGGTACATCATTCTAAGTAGCTAACTACTTATTAAAAAGCCCAGTTTACTGGGCTTTTTTTATGTCTATAATAAGCTCTATGAAAAATAACTTCCCATACCAAGCAAAGCAAATTACAGTATCAAAAGACATGTGTGATCATAATGATCACATGAATGTAGCTTATTACTATCAAGCTTTTGATTTAGGCTATACACCTATGTATTTTAACGAGATGGGATTTTCTGATGCATATTTTGAATCTGGTTTCTCAACATTTACTCTTGAAGATAATATTAGATACTTAAAAGAATTCAGATTAGGTGATCCAATGCAACCAGCATTTTGTTTATATAATGTTAATAATAAACTAGTGCATATTGTAGGAGGTCTTTATGATAAAGATGAAGCTCTGTGCGCTATTTTTGAAACTATTTTAGGCCACATAGATATGAATAAGAGGCAAACTACAAATTTTTCTGATAACAGACTTAAAACCCTATTAAATTTAAAGGATGATCACGCTAATGGTTTTAAAATACCCTTTGAATTAAAATTAAAGATCAAAGACTTGGTTTAATACATTATGCAAAAATTACTAACAACCCTTTTTATAATAAGTCTTTCACTTCCAGTTGTTTCATCATTATCAATAATGACATATAACGTAGAAAATTTGTTTGATACATTAGATGATGAAGGAAAAGATGATAAAGCCTATCTTCCACTTGCCCAAAAGCAATCTAAAGAACATATTGAATCATGCAATAAGGTGAAAGTTCAAAAGTGGAGAAATGAATGTCTATACTTTGATTGGACTGAAGATGCTAAAAATAAAAAATTAAAAAATATAAAAGAGGTAATCCTTTCAGCTAAATCTGATGGGCCTGATGTAATTGCATTCCAGGAAATTGAAAACATTAATGTTCTCTCAGATTTATTTAATCTTTTAGCTCCTTATGGTTATGTAGATTTTTCTCTTATAGAGGGCAATGACTACAGAGGTATCGATACTGCATATATATCTAAATACCCATTAGAAAATAAGTCATTACATAAAATTATATTTTCTCCTGAATTTGCAACAAAAGATACCAGGCCTATATTTGAAGCTCAAATTCGCATTGATAATATAACTTACAGACTTTATAACATTCATTTTCCAGCCCCATATCATCCAGTTGGAATGAGGAAGGATGCATTTAATTCACTTAACTCTTTAATTGAAGCTCATAATGATCCGTTTATAGCTCTAGGTGATTTCAATGTTACAAGAGCAGAGGCAAATACAGAGAGAACCTTTTATAACATAGAAGATAAGTGGTTAATATCAAATCATGAAGGCTGCAATGGCTGTCTGGGTTCACATTACTATTGGAGAGATAAGTCGTGGTCTTATCTTGATAAGATTATGATCTCTAAGAAAAGAGGGCTCTCTTTTAAAACAGATTCTATAAAAACCGTAGTCAATGATATAAACACTATTAATAGAATTCCAGAAGGATTTGATACGAAGTCTGGCCATGGAGTTTCAGATCATTTACCAGTTTATGCAGAAATAGTTCTTTAATTAATTATTAAGTCTATAGTTCCAAAGATGAGAGGTTATCAATACTGTTCCAGAGAGGGCAGTAAGTATGATTTCGTAAAATATTGGTATAAACAACCCTACAAGTAATCCAGTAATTCCTATGAATGCAAGAAGCATAGGTCCCTTTTGCTTATGTTTTATATACCCAGAAGGAAAGCTCAACAATCCAATAATAAAAACTACTAAAAGCAGCAATGGATGTATTATTTCTTCAGAAGCTGCAATGAAACCAATAGATCCAACTCCTCCCCATAAAAAAAGACTAAATAAAATACAATGAACAACACAAAGTCCAGAGAATAAAATACCTAACCTATCTTTCACGAAGAAATTTTTGAGAGGTTTTTAGTCTCTCCAACCACCTCTATCAAATATTCGCATATATGTAAGCTGGTCATGCTCTGAATCATTTATGACTTTTGCATAATCTCCTGATTGAACTAAAACAACATCACCAGATGATAAATCATATGAATCTTCATGTTGAATCCCATACGAAGGATCGGAGCCATGGCCTTCTGTTGAGTTCATATACTCAATTACCTCCATAGTTCCTCTTCCGTTGGTAATAATATAAACAACATCTGAATCAATTAATTTATGCCCTTTTGTAGACTTACCAGGCTCAATAATAGTTCTACTAGCTATCACTCTTTCAAGCAAACTATTTGTCCAGACTGAGTAATCACTTCCAGCTGTTTTTGGTGCGCCACCAACTCTAAAATTATTATATTTTTTTGCCATATCTTACCTCTTTAACCAATTATATGAATTTAAGTTAAAGTTACCATACTTTGAAGGTAGCCTGTTGTAAATCTTTATAAAATGATTATATAATCTATCACCACGCTTTTTGATTCAGCTTGCTAGCGTGTAATAAATAAGCTAAAAAGAAGAATTCTTAAAAAAAATTCCTATTTTTTTATGCTGATAATATTAACTTTTATTATTAGGAAAATATCATGACGAAAATATACAAAAACCCAGAAACAATTGGCTTGCATGCCGGTTGGAGAAAAGATGAGAATACAAATTCAGTTGCCGTTCCAATTCATCAAACTACCAGCTACGAATTTGATAGCACAGAACACGCTGCTAACTTATTTGGATTATCAGAATTAGGTAATATTTATTCGCGAATTATGAATCCAACATGTGATGTGCTTGAGAATAGATTAGCTGCATTAGAAGGAGGGGTAATGGCGCTTGCAGTTTCATCTGGCCAAGCAGCATCAGCATATGCTATTCAGAATCTTGCTAAGAATGGTGACAATATTGTTGCTTCATCTCATCTTTATGGCGGGACATACAATCAATTTAAAAATGTCTTTAATGATATGGGAATAGAGGTGAGGTTTGTTGACCCATCTGACCCTAATAACTTTTTGAAACAAACAGATGATAAAACAAGAGCATATTATGGCGAAATTTTACCTAATCCAAGTTTCGAGGTATTTCCAATTCAAGAGGTTGCAGATCTTGGAAGGCCTCTAGGTATTCCGTTAATTGTTGACAATACAGCAGCTCCAATAATCTGTAAACCTATTGAGCATGGAGCAGCGGTTGTTATTCATTCCACTACTAAATTTATTGGTGGTCATGGTACGTCTATAGGCGGAATAATAATAGATAGTGGTAATTTTGATTGGGAAAGTGCAGGAGCAGAAAGACAACCTGCATTGAATACACCTGATCCTTCTTATGGAGGTGCTGTATGGGTTGAAGCTGTTAAACCTCTTGGACCAATCGCGTATCTTTTAAAAGCTAGAGTTACCTTATTGAGAGATATGGGAGCAGCTATGAGCCCATTTAATGCCTTTATGTTCATTCAAGGGCTTGAGACATTATCTTTAAGAATAAGGGAGCATTCAAAAAATGCAGAAAAAGTTGCACAATTCTTATCCTCTCATGAAGCGGTCGAAAGAGTTATCTATCCTTCAGTTCAAACAGGCACTGCCAAAGAAAGGGCTGAGAAATATCTTAAAGGTGGAAATGGAGCCCTTATGGGTGTTGAGCTTAAAGGTGGAGTAGAATCTGGCAAGAAGTTTATTGACTCTTTAGAGCTTCTCTATCATGTTGCAAATATAGGTGACTCAAAGTCTCTTGCTATTCATCCAGCAAGCACTACTCATAGTCAGCTGTCTCCAGAGGAGCAATTAGCAGCAGGGGTAACACCTGGCTTTGTTAGATTATCTATTGGTATAGAACATATTGATGATATTATTGAAGATATCAACCAGTCATTAGAGAAAATTTAATCATTTTGAGCCAAGAATTAGTAACATATATTATTCTTGGCTCAAAAGTTCGTCTAGCAAAAGTAAAGCACTTCAAAACAGATGTTCATGAGCAATGTATTCATTTAAATTATAATAACAATATTGAACAAGCTATTGATTTAGCAGTTACAAAGTCTAATGGCGGCCTAATTGTATTGCTTCCACCATCTTCAATACCAAATGTAGAAAGCAGAGCTACGCTTAAAAAAATATCATTAGTCAATGTATCTGCTTGGGGTTGGTTTAAATATAATAGTAAGCGTAAAAATCTAACTCAAAATTTAGGCAAGATAACTACATTTTTAAGCGGAGTTCCTGCTCTAGAGCAAGGCCTTTTTTTTAGTAAAAGATTATATTTTTCTATTGGTGGAATTGGTGAGGTTGGTAGCTCACCATTCGCAGAAATTTCTAAAAGATTTCAATCTCGTTTAGATCCTCAAAAACCTCTTCCAGCTCTTTCAATAAGAACAAAAAACCTTAAACTTAGTTAATGGAGAGTTCATATTTAATAGAGGCCAGACAGCTAGCTTATAAAATTAATGAAGTTAAGTTATTTTCTAACCTTTCTTTTACGCTCAAAGCCGGGGAGGCATTGCATATAAAGGGATCTAATGGCTCTGGTAAAACTACATTAATAAGAATTCTATGCGGAATAACTCCCGCAACAAAAGGAGAAATTTTAAAAAAAGATGACTTGGTATTTACCTACTTAGGACATAAAAATGCTCTTAAAACATACCTTAGCATTAGAGATAATATTTCCTTGCTAGGGCTTTCTAAAAATGAAGATCTTAAAACTCTTCTTACTTCTCTCAATCTTCAAAACAAATTAGATGTAATTATTGCCAACCTATCTTTTGGACAGCAAAAAAAAGTTGCCCTTCTTAGAATTTTTTTAAGTAATTCAGATCTAATATTATTAGACGAACCATTTGTTGGGCTTGATTCTGCATCCCATAATCTGCTTTGTAAATTTCTTGAAAGTAGATTGAATAATGGAGCAGGGCTTATATATACATCTCATATATCAGCAGGCATAGCTTCAAAAGACATATCAATAGATTAATGAAATTATTACTACCATATACAAACGAAGCACTAAAACTTATT
>CAJQGY010000083.1 GCA_905478015.1 uncultured SAR86 cluster bacterium | reverse complement strand
AAAATCAAACAGCAGTAACAACTGTTTCAATCTCAGATGTAGATGAAGATGAATTAACGTTAACCCTAGGTGGTACCGATGCCGATAGTTTTAATTTATCTGATGAGAATGTCTTAACTTTTAAAGAATTACCAGACTATGAAACTCAAGATTCATACTCAATTACACTGACATTAACTGACGGCACCGAAACAGTAACAAAAGATGTAACTATTGCTATAACTAATGTAAATGATTCTTTTTCTGGTGAAGTAATTGATGGATATATCTCTGGCGCTGAAATATTTATAGATCAAAATTTCAATTTTGCAAAAGATCCAGAAGAATATTCAACTACTACAAATTCAGACGGATCTTTTTTAATTAATATAGATGATACAAGTTTATTTGAATGTTTAATAAATAGACCAATAGTTGCAGATGTACCTGTTGGGGCTGTTGATTCAACTCTTGGAGAAGTTGCACAAGCTTATCAGATGATCTTGCCTTCAATCTCTGATACAGGTAATAGCTCAATTGTAGTTTCACCATTTACAAGTTTGCTTGGTGATGCGGTAATTCAAGGAAAAAGCTCATCTGGTATTGTTGAAGATATATTAGTTTCTGCTAGTTGTGGGGCACAAGCTAATACTATCGACGCGAGCATTACTAATGAGTTATCACAGCTAAAAAATACCATTGAATCTAGTCTTGATATTTCATTTGATGATCTCTTGATTGATTTTATTGAAAACAACAATAACTCAATAGTTAATGAAACCAATGCTCAGAATATTGCGGAATTTTTTCCTTATTTCAAAGAACTCTCCGATGAGTTTGATTCAGAACTATCGGAAATTCATAATAAATCAATTAATACAAACATCACTATAAAAAAAGATTCTATAAACTCTATCCTGTCTGATTCAGAGATTTCGGAAATACCATTAAGTTTTATTGCAATTTATGAAACAGAGCCCAGTGACTCAGGATGGTTTATTCAAGAAAAAATTAATGCATATGGGGCATCTATAACTAAATCAGGAGAGATGAAGCATTTTACATGTTTTACAGATGCTGAAAATTGCTCAACAACAGAAAGAAGCCTAGTAGCATTAAGAAACGCTTCGGAAAGATATACCAGAACGAGCACGTTTTTAAATAATAACTACAATCCAACTAACTATAACTATCAATTGGTTATTGAAGATGAGCAAAGAGTAGATTTTGATATAAACGGTAATCCAAATAATAGAGTTTGTATTTATCAGAATTGGCTCTACTTAGTGCCTGTTAATAGTAAAGAAAATTTCACTACAAATGATAGATATAGTACTGGTGCATCAGACGGAGTCAATAATGTTGATGATTGTGTGTCAGTTTTAGAGAACAAAGATGAAGCTTTATTTGTTGCATTAGTTGATAAGTATGATGATGGTATCTATTTTGAGGAAATAGACATAAGAATCAGTAATCCAAGTTATTCTGAATCTACTTTTTTTGTTAATAAAGTAAATAATATCTATCAAAACAGAGATACTTTAAATCTTGATCCATTAATTCAAGAAATTGCATCAATTCCAAGAACATTTAAGCAGATTTCAGTTCTTAGGAACAAGCTATCATCTTCATCAACGGACCAAGTTTCAATTTATTGGACAAAAAGAGATGCTGATGGAAATCAATTAGAATCAGCAAAAATAGATATTAAATATAATCCAGATGATGATGGATTTACATATGGCACATTCATGAATTCAGATACGGGCTCTGAATACACCGAAGTGATTAGTACTAAAGGCCAAACCGCAAGGAATGATTTATTTTCAACTATTAGCTCAAAATCAAATATTTTTAGTACTCAAGAGTTCATAGGTTCATCACCAGTTACTGATAACAGGATAGCCATTTCAGGAAAGACTATAGACGGCTATATTGAAGGGGCTAATGTATTTTTTGATGTTAACTTTAATCAAAGATTAGATGCAGGTGAGTATTCAGCTACCACCAACGAAAATGGGTTCTTCGAAATTCGTGTTAATGCAGAAGATGAATCTTGTGTTAAGGCTAGGCCAATAATTGCAGATGTGCCTGTTGGTGCAAATGATTCATCTTTAGGTGAGGTTACCAAAGCTTATCAGATGGTTTTGCCATCAGTTAATGACGCTGGATCCAATCAAATTGTTATATCTCCTTTTACATCATTAATAGGCGAAGCAATTCTTAAAGGCAAGAATTCATCAGATTTATCTGAAGACTTAAGCGTTGCTGAAGGGTGTAGCACTGCTGGTGATAAAGTTGCAGAAAATATTTCAACCGAAGTAAGCTCATTAATTAATGAGATAGAAAGTACATTTAATGTTACTTGGGCTGATTTAATATCTGACTTTGTTGCCACAGGAGGTTCAGGAAATATTACTGAAGATATTGCAGCAAAAGTGGCTGCATTTTTCCCATCTTATAAAGAAATAAAAGATGAGATTTCATCTGAGCTATCCTCTAGATACAATAAAGATGTCACACCAAATGTATCTTTGTCTAAAGATGCTTTAGAAGCTATTTTATCTGATGGGGAATTTACAGAACTTCCTCTTGAATTTTTCTCTGTATATCAGACTAGTCCAAATACTCAAGGTTTTTACAATGTAGATGAAATTAGCTCAACAGGGGCAACTGTAACTGCAAATGGAGAGCTTAAAAGACATCTTTGTACTTTAAGTAATTTATCTAATTGCGATATTAGCGGCCTAACCTTAAATGGAGTTGGAAATGCTTCAAAGAATTACAACCGACAGGTAAATATTAATAATGACAATTTTACTGTAGATGGTGTAGTTGGAAATATCAATATCAGGGGAAGAGATTCAAGAGGGGTTAGAAACGAAGACTCAAATCCGGAATCTTATTGTGAATCTGAAGAAACTATTCAATTCGTTGGCCCTCAAGATACTAGAGGCCTCCAAATGGAATATAGGTATGGTTTTGGTAGAGGTGTAAATAACTTAATAGATTGTTCATTGTTACCAAATTATGGACCATCCATAAGCCTTAGAATTGAAAAACAAGGCAGAGGTGAAAACTTCCCAGACACTGCTCCAACTTGGGCTATACAATTTGGTGTAAATAATTTAGGTACTTCTAGACTGACTGAGAGCAAAGTATTTAATATTATTGATAATGATGACTTAGATCCAGAAGCTTTAATTAAAGAGGTGGCCTTGATTCCGGCAGCTTTTTCAGAGATCAGTGAGATGAGAAAGCTACTTTCATATGGTGAAGGTGCATATTATTACTACTCACCAAATACCAGCGTTGATTCTGATAATGGAGAAGTATTTAAGTCATACAATCTTCAAGTTTCATCAGTACCAAGAGATGATCAGTTTAATTATACGGAATGTACTCCCAATGATGGCTGTAATGATGTTGGCGATAGATTATTTGGTCAAGCTGCCAGAGATGCTATGTTTAATATAATGACTGGTTCAAAATATGATTATGATGGCTTTATTGGAGAATCTGCTCCTGTATCTAATATTTTATTTGAATATGAGAGCTCTGGAGTGCAATTTTATGATAGGTTGGTTGATGGTAAAAATAGAAATTACAGAGTTTACCCAAGGCTTGATACTTCATCTGGGTGGATTGATGGATCTTTGACTGGGTCAGAAATATCTAAAGCATCCATGGATGCATTTATAAATGGTGAATATACAACCAATACCAGTTTCTTCCTTGGTTTGAATGTTGATGCTCCATTTACTAGTGTTGAAGAGTTTAATTTAAGAATATTCTCAAATGATGACTACTCATCATCATCTGAGTATTTGGATCTAACAGTTGAGTTAAAAATTGAAACACTTCCTTCTGGAGCTGTACAAGTTACTTGGCTTGATCAAGGAAAAGTAACTTTTAAATTTGTTGATGGTGACGTTTCTATTACAAAAACTGTTGTAAATAATGATGGTGATAAAACAAGA
>CAJQGY010000082.1 GCA_905478015.1 uncultured SAR86 cluster bacterium | reverse complement strand
TCTTTTGTTGGGGGAAGCTTGCTCGGAACTTCAGGAGGTCATAATATAATAGAGCCAGCAGCTGCAGGTTGCCCTTTTGTAGTAGGGCCATTTATGTATAACTTCCAGGATATTTTAGAAACATTTTTGAGTGCAAATGCTTGTATTCAAATAAGCAAGCAAAAAGAAATAGAGCAATCGTTAAAAAGAATATTGACTGATAAAGATCAGCATGAAAAAATAAATGCATTAGCTGTTGTTAGTCAAAACAAAGGATCAACAAGCTTGCAGGCAAGAAAAATATTACAGTTATTACAAAATAGGAGCAAATCTTGAAATTAGTTACAGCAATTATCAAACCATTTAAGGTTGAAGAGGTTAGAGCTTCGCTAGAAAAAATTGGAGTCTCTGGAATGACAATGACAGAGGTTAAAGGCTTTGGAAGACAAAAGGGTCATACTGAGCTTTATAGAGGAGCTGAATATACAATAGATTTTCTTCCAAAAATTAAATTAGAAATTGCTATTTCTGATGATATGGTTGAGTCTGTAAAAGAAGCTATTATTGAAGCAGCAGCATCTGGAAAGATTGGAGATGGAAAAATTTTCATCTCTCCTATTGAAGAGGTGGTTAGAATTAGAACGGGTGAAACAGACGAAGAAGCTCTCTAGACACTATTAATAAAGTACCAAAAAATAAAATTATTTTCTTATTAGGACCAACTGCGTCTGGAAAAACAGAAGTAGCCATAAACCTATTTAAAAAATTTAACATAGAATTAATAAGTGTTGATTCTGTAATGGTTTATAAAGGTGCAAATATTGGATCTGCAAAACCAACTCATGACATACTTTCCGAGTACCCCCACCACCTTGTGAACAATAAATCTTTAAACGAAATATATTCTGTTGCAGAGTTTTGCAGTGATTCAAAAAAAATAATTCAAGAGGTTCATTCAAGAAATAAGATACCTTTGTTTGTTGGAGGCTCAATGATGTACTTTAAATCCCTTTTAAAAGGGATTGATAATTTACCAGAGAGGGATGATAGCTATAGAAAAAAACTTGCAGAAATGAAGATTTCTGAGAGCGACCATTTTCTTTATGATTTACTGGTTTCTAAAGACCCAGATTATGCAAAAGCAATCAAACCAAATGATGAAAAGAGAACAATTCGTGCGCTTGAGGTTATCAATAAGACGGGAAAAAAAATGTCTGAGCAAATTAATCCCAATTTAAACTCTCTTTTTTCTAATACTTATGATATTCATCAAATGGCAATTTATGACAAAGATAGAGAAAAGCTTCATAAGAGAATAGAGCACAGGCTTTTGACTATGTTTAAAGAGGGTTTGATCGATGAAGTACATGAACTTGTTAATCAATATTCCATTAAAGAGCAACACCCAATTCTTAGTGCCGTAAATTATAAGCAAACTATAGATTATCTTGAAGGACGAATTAATAAAGAAGAACTTTTCAATCAAGCATTATATGCATCAAGACAGCTGGCAAAGAGACAAATAACTTGGATTAGGTCTTGGGATGATCTTAATGTGTTTAATATCAATTCCCAAAATGAAATAGAGAAAAGTATTAAATTTTTTATCTAGATAGCTTTAAATATTTTTTTAAGGCCATAAATAAGGACTATAATAATAAACATTATTCACTAAAGGAATCTTATATGAATTGGGAAAATAAAGACAAAGACCCATGGGGCGGTAAAAATGATGCAGGTGACTTTGATGATCTGCTAAAGAAATTCTCTTCTGTTTTGGGTGCAAAAAAGCAAGGATCTTCAAATGGCTCCAATTCATCTGGAGGAGGTTTTAATATGTCTTCAGGAAGAATGTTTCTTTATGCTTTTTTTGCATTTACGATCGTTTATGCATCTCAATGCGTATATCAATTAGATGCGTCTGAAAGAGCGGTTATCTTAAGGCTTGGAAAGTTTCATGAGGAGCAAACTGAGGGATTAAATTTTAGATTAGCAGGCATAGATGATAGATATATTGAAAATGTATCTCTTACCAGAAGATATACCCAAACAAATAGCATGTTAACAAAAGATGAAAATATTGTTGATGTTACAGTATCAGCACAATACAGGATCGCTAATTTAAAAGATTTTGTTTTAAATGTTAAGGATCCAGAAGGCAGCCTGAGAAATGCGATTGAAAGCGCCTTAAGACATGTCGTGGGTGACAACACCCTTGATCAGACTTTAACGGTTGGAAGAGAGAATATTGCATTTGAAGTTCAGAATAGATTGCAAAAATACTTGGACTCATATCAAACAGGCTTACTTGTGCAACAGGTTAATATTGAAAAAACAGATCCTCCGGTAGCAGTTAAAGATGCCTTTGACGATGTTGTAGCAGCCAGGGAAGATAAGGAAAGGCTTCAAAATGAAGCAGAAAGATATGCATTAACAATTGTTCCTGAGGCAAGAGGTCAGGCACAGGCAAGAATAAGAAATGCTGAAGGTTATAAATTAGAGGTTGTTGCTAATGCCGAGGGAGAGACTGAAAGATTTAGTCAGCTCCTTGAAGAGTATAGCAAGGCCCCTGATGTAACTAGAGACAGACTTTATCTTGATGCGCTTCAGTCAGTATTAACTAATTCAACAAAAATAATGGTTGATGTTGAAGGCGGAAATAATTTGTTATATCTCCCATTAGACAAAATTATGGAAGAAAATAAGAAACAAGAAAGTTATAACAGAAATAATTTAAGGAGAGCTGACGATGAATAAGAGTTCATATTTACTAGTTTTTGCTGCACTAATTGTTGGCATAGCATTTAATAGCTTTTTCATTGTTGATGAAAAAGAGAAAGCAATTGTATTACAGTTCGGTGAAGCTGTTAGAACTGATATTGATGTTGGTTTTTCCTTCAAAATACCTATTATCCAAGAAGTTAAAAAGTATGACGCAAGAATACAAACTCTTGATGAGGCTCCTGATAGAATCTTAACTGTTGAAAGTAAATATCTTTTAGTCGATTCTTTTATTAAATATAAAGTATCTGATGTTTTGACTTTCTATAAAGCCAATAACGGAAGCTTTAACAGTCTAAATAGTCTTTTGGGCCAAAGGTCTGAGTTTGTTTTAAAAAACCAATTTGGTAAAAGAACTGTAAAAGAGGTTGTTTCTGGAGAAAGAGACGAACTCATGAAGACTATGCTTACTCAATTAAATGATTCGGTACTAGATCTCGGTGTTGAGATTATTGATTTCAGGGTTAAAAGAATTGATCTCCCTTCAAATTTAAGTAATTCAGTTTATGAAAGGATGAGAACTGAAAGAAATAGACTTGCCGAAGAGCTAAGATCTGAGGGTAAAGAGATTGCTAGAGAAATCAGAGCTATAGCGGATAAAGACAAGGTTGTAATATTGGCTGAAGCATATAAAAAATCTGAGCTATTGAGAGGTGAGGGAGATGCAGAGGCAACTGCTATATATGCAAATGCTTACTCTGTAGATCCAGAATTTTATGAATTTACTAGAAGTTTGAAAGCTTATACAGAAACGTTTAAAAGCAAATCTGATGTAATGCTAATTGATTCAGATTCAGAGTTTTTTAAATATTTAAATAAACAGACTCAACCAAAATAGGTTTTGCATGTCAGAAAACACATTAATCCTTGGGCTTCAATGGGGTGATGAGGGTAAAGGGAAAATAGTTGACGTTCTAAGCAAAAATGTTCATGCAGTCTGTAGATTTCAAGGCGGGCATAATGCCGGCCATACTATAAAAGTAAATGGAGAGCAGACAGTCCTGCACTTAACTCCCTCTGGGATCCTTCATCCAAATACTAATTGCGTAATAGGCAATGGAGTAGTTTTATCTTTGAAGGCACTTGATAAAGAGATAAATGAACTTAAGGGTGTGAATGTTTCCTTTGATAATAGGTTCTTTATTAGCTCATCATGCTGCCTAATCCTTCCAACACATATAAAAATTGACCAAGTAAGAGATAGGGGAGAGTCAATAGGGACAACTGGCAGAGGAATAGGACCAGCTTACGAAGATAAGGTAGGAAGAAGAGCTATAAGATTTGGAGATTTTTCTGATTTGATCACTCTGAAAGAAAAAGTTACAAAACTTGTTAAGTATCATAATAAAATCCTTTCTAAAATGTATGACGAAGAGGGAATTCCAGTGCAAAAGGTTCTCGATGAAGTTCTATCATTTAAGCATTTATATAATGATTACTGTAATGACACCCAAGATTTATTGCTGAACTGGGTCAAGGATAGCAAACCTTTGTTGTTTGAGGGAGCTCAAGGAACATTATTAGACATTGATCAAGGTACATACCCTTATGTAACTTCCTCAAGCACAACTGCTGGTGGAGTGTCTACTGGTCTCGGAATAGGCCCAAGATATATCAACAAGGTCATTGGAATAACAAAAGCCTACACCACAAGGGTAGGTGAAGGCCCTTTTATTACAGAGCTATTTGATGATGATGGTAAAAACTTGGCTGAAAAAGGCAATGAGTTTGGAGCAACAACAGGAAGACCAAGAAGGTGCGGATGGCTAGATTTAGTCGCCCTTAAAAAAGCTGTTTTTACAAACTCTGTAACTGATATATGCTTAACAAAATTGGATGTTTTAGATGATTTTGAAAATATATCTATATGCGTTGAATATAAAAATAATAAGCCATTGTATAAAGTATTCGAGGGCTGGAAGTCTCAAACCGAAGGTATTACAGCATTTGATCAGCTACCAGAAAAAGCAAAATCTTACATAAAATATATAGAAAGTTATGTTGGTTGCAATATATCTATTATTTCAACTGGTCCATCTAGAGATCAAACCATAAGCAGGTAAATCTTTTACTTAGTTAACTTAAGATATTTATCAAGATAAGTATTTATAAACTTATAAGACTCAGGATTAGAAAATTTCTTAGACAATCTTAACGACTCATCAATTATAAGCGGACCATCTAACTCCATAGCTCTAAATTCATTAATTGCAAAATAGAGAATAGATTTATCTACAAGCTCCATATCAGAATCTTTTATATTTAAGTCCTCAAGACTCTTTTGAATAATATCTTGATGCTCACTTATCGATGTCAAAGATTTATTAAAATAAGCAAAATCAACATTTTTTTTCTTTGCATGCTCTTTTTTAAATTGTTTCAAAATACTATCCGCATCTTGGTCATTAAAAAGGAGTTGAAAGATTGCTTGAATCAAGTACTCTCTCGTGCGGATAATGTTTTTATATTTTGCTAAATTTTTCAACTAAATCTCCATCATCTCTAATAGAGACTGGGTAATTTCTTTACCTTTATTAAGAAAAGAAGGAGAAGCCCTATCTACCGCCTGATCTAGATTATTTGTGGCTAGAATACCATTAGCAACAGGTATCATTGTTTTTAAAGTTATATCCATCAAAGCCTGAGATGATGTTTTAGAGATAATATCAAAATGGGGGGTCTCACCCTTTATTATTGCTCCAAAAGCAATAATTCCATCAGCACCTCTTTCTATAGCCTTTAGAGATCCAAATGGTATTTCCCATGCGCCAGGAACTCTTAGCACCTTAACATTAGCAACACCTAAACTTTCCAAATATTTCACAGATTCGCTTATCATCATTGAAACAATTTCATTATTCCATTTGCTTGCAACAATAAAGATATTTTTTTTACTAATTGATGAATTTTTTAAATCATCATATTCAAATCCATTTTGTATTTTCATTTTACAAACCCTACAACTTCCAAATCAAAACCTGATAGAGAAGGGTATTTAAGAGGGGCGGCAAGAAGCCTAATTTTCTTTAACCCAAGCTCTCTAAGTATTTGTGATCCAACTCCCGAAACCCTTGTATCAGGAACCCATTTTTTTTCAGAACCTTGTAAATGACCAATTAATTCATCAGGAGTTTCTTGATTGCCAATTAATAGCAAAACCCCAACCTCTTCCTCACAAACCCTATCGATAGCGTCTTTAAAAGAAAGCCTAGAACCAAATTCATCAACACCAACTAAATCATGAATTAGATTTGGTGCATGAACACGAACAATGGGAGCTTCTTCTGATGCTAAATCACCTTTAGTGAAAGAGAGATGTAATTTCCCAAAAATACTATCTTTCCATGCACTTAGAGTTAATTTATTTCCTCTAATGTGGACTTCTCTTTCATATTCTTTGGTCACTGACTTCTCTTTAACAGCCCTATATTGAATAAGATCAGCAATAGTCCCAATTTTTAAACCATGCTTTTCTGCAAATAGCATTAAATCATCTCTTCTTGCCATTGTCCCATCATCATTCATAATCTCACAAATAACGCCTGATGGTTCTAATCCAGCTAATCTTGATAAATCACATGCCGCCTCCGTATGACCAGCCCTATTAAGAACTCCTCCATCCATAGCTTTTAATGGAAAAATATGACCAGGCTGAACAATATCATTTGGTTTAGAATTTTTAGCAATAGCTGTTCTAATTGTATGAGATCTATCAGCAGCTGATATTCCTGTTGATATTCCACTAGCTGCCTCAATAGAAACCGTGAATGCAGTACCATGATTGGCTTTATTGCTATCTGTCATCATGGGAAGATTTAACTCATCACATTTTTTTGAATCAAGTGTAAGACATACCAAGCCCTTAGCTCTAGAT
>CAJQGY010000081.1 GCA_905478015.1 uncultured SAR86 cluster bacterium | reverse complement strand
TAAAAGCCTTAAATGAAAATTGTATTGTTCACCTAACCACTGACTCAAAGTATGTGATGGATGGTATAAATAGCTGGATAATGAATTGGAAAAAAAATAACTGGAAGAATTCACAAAAACAGAGCGTTAAAAATAAGGATTTATGGATCCAATTAGACAAACTTAATGAACAACATGATGTAAACTGGCATTGGGTTAAAGGTCATTCAGGACATCCTCAGAATGAATTAGCAGACCAATTAGCTAACAAAGGTATAGATACTTTATAAATGAATAAAAAATACATCATTCTCGATACAGAAACCACCGGCCTGGAGGTGCAGCAAGGACATAGAGTTATTGAAATAGGCGCAGTGCTTCTAAATGATAGAAAGAAGTCTGAAGAAAATTTTCATTCCTACCTTAACCCTGAAAGACTAATTGATGATGAGGCCTCTAAAGTACATGGCATTACAAATGCTGACCTTGATGACAAACCATTCTTCTCTGATATAGCTGAAGAGTTCCTTGAATTTATAGAGGGCTCAACTCTAGTTATTCATAATGCGCCATTTGATGTTGGCTTCCTTAATAATGAAATTAATTTAGTTTCATCTAAACTTCCAAAACTTGAAGATATATGTGAAATAGAGGACTCATTATTAATCGCAAGAGATAAATTTCCTGGCCAAAGAAATTCTCTTGATGCTTTGGCAAATCGATTTGAGGTAACTGGCTATGATAGAAGTTTTCATGGAGCTTTGCTTGATGCAAATATTCTTGCAGACGTCTATATGATGCTTACGGGTGGTCAAAGTAAATTTGAATTCATGAATGATTCTTCCACAGCAAATATTATTAAAAAAGATACAGCCAATAATTTAAGTTTTGAAGGCATTAATCTAGTTAGACTCAAATCAAATGATGAGTATGATCAAAGACATTCAAAAAGACTTTCAGAAATTTCTGAAAAGTACTCTATTGACACAATTTGGAGCAAACATTGAAAGTAGTTACAAGATTCGCGCCGAGCCCAACTGGAACGCTTCATATTGGAGGTGTTCGAACTGCTCTATTTAATTATGTGTATGCAAAAAAAATGGATGGTTTATTTCTAATACGAATTGAAGATACCGATAGACAACGCTCAACTAAAGAATTTGAAAAAAATATTTTAGACAGTCTTAGCTCTATAGGCTTAAACCCAGATTTAGACCCTATAAATCAATCCGAAAGAACTGATATTTATACCAAAGCTGCAAATGAAATCTTCAATAGTGGCAATGCATATTACTGTAACTGTTCTAAAGATAGGCTTGATGAGATGAGATCACTTCAGCAGGCCAATGGCCAAAAGCCTCAATATGATGGCAAATGTAGAAACTTAAATCTAGAAAAATCTGACAATACAGTATTAAGGCTTAAGACCCCACTTGATGGCCAAATTGTTATGAAAGATTATGTTAGAGGCGATATATCATTTAATAACTCTGAACTTGATGATTTAATAATCTTAAGAAGTGATGGAACGCCAACATATCATTTGTGCAACGTGGTTGATGATTTTGAACAAGGTGTAACTACTGTTATAAGAGGCGAGGATCACATCTCCAATACACCTCGTCAAATCCATATTCAACAAGCTCTTGGATATCCGGAGCTTGAGTATGCCCATCTTCCTTTGGTTCTTGGATCTGACAAGAAAAGGCTATCTAAAAGACATGCTGCCACTAGCCTTGAAGAATACAAGAACGAAGGATATCTCGACTCTGCTATTTTAAATACCCTGGCAAGACTGGGTTGGTCCAAGGGAGAGAAAGAGGTTTTTTACTTAAATGACTTGATAAAAGATTTTGAAATAACCGAAGTGCAAAAAGCAGGCGCAATTTTTGATATGACAAAGCTGGATTGGTTAAATACTCAGCATTTAGCAAACCTATCACTGGATGAATTTAAAACACATCTAAAACCTTTTCTAGCATCAATAAATATAAATATAAATGATCACCCTAAGTCTGATTTGTTAATTGATGCAATGAGATCTTCTGAATCTAACTTATTAAATATTGCAAAAGGTTTATCACCTTATTTTAATGGTGTAGATGAATATGAGCCAAAGGCAGTTAAAAAGTTTCTTGCTGAATCAGGTAATGTGCTTTCATCAATATCCACTATATTAAATGACTTGGAGCATTGGAATGAAGAGAATATAGATATTGCTTTAAAAGAGTTTCAATCATCTTCAGGCTTACCTACTCCTAAAGTTAATCAGCCTATTCGAATAGCGTTAACTGGTGGAACAAAATCCCCATCTCTTGGGCTAACTCTTGAGATTATTGGCAAAAATGATTCTTTGTTTAGAATTTCTAAAGCTTTAAATTTTATTAGCTAGGCTTTTTACAAACTCTATAAATTTTTTAGATTCTTCGCTTATTGCTTTTGATTGATTGTTAAGCAGAACTATTTGGTAGGGAAGGTTCTCTTCAATCTCAAATATATCTACCTTAGTTTCATCACAATTCTTTGCTGTGTATGAATCAACAAGGGCACTCCCCATTCCAAGGCTTACAAGAGAGGCTGCACCACTATAGGATGAAACCTTGCCAGCTATATTATTTCCAATTGGTTTTTTATTAAAATGTTCAGTTAGGGAACTAACCCCATAGAATGAAATTAAATTTGTTATCTCTATAAAAGGCTCATGTGAAAAATGATCCAATTTGTATGCAGGTTTATTTTTATATATGCCTTTTGGAGAGATCATTACATGAGAACCTTTATGTATTATGTGTCTTGAGTATTGGTTTTCATCTAGATGATTGGACCCTCTATTTGAAATAGCTGGATCAAAACAGATAACAATATCTATACTTTTATTATCAAGTCTGTTTAACAACTCATTACTATTAAGATTTATAAAGTTAAACCCAGTTTTATTTCCTAACTTTTCATATTCTTTAAGTATCTTAGGCATAAGCGTAAGCATGATAGATGGTGTTGTTCCAATATTAATATCTTCAGAATCAAGCGGAATTAACTTCTCAGCTGTCTTATTGAAATTTTCAAGTTGAAAGATAACCATTGAAGCGTATTCATAGAGCTCGTTTGCTTCATCTGTAGCTATAAGCTTTTTTGAATCCCTATTAAAAAGTTTAAAACCTAATTTTTTTTCAGTATATGAAATTGATTTACTCAAAGCTGGCTGAGAAACATTTAAAACATTGGCTGCCTTTGTAATAGATCCTTCTTTATAGATATGATAAAAAATTTCTATTTGTTTAGAATTAAGCATATTAGAGGTACTATACATAACCTAAGGTTATTTTTATAGTCGTTTTTATTATATCTATTTATATAGACAACTTTACAAATGTAGTTCTATAATTAAATTAGAAATTTATAACTATAATTCATGGGGGATAATGAATGAAAACTATCAAATCTTTCTTGGTACTAGCTCTAGCTATGCCATTTGCAATTCAAGCTCAAGACGATACTGCTGCAGCAGATGTTGAAGAGGTTGTTGTTGTTGGTACTCAAATTAAAGGCGCAAACATTGCGGGAATTTTGCCAGTAACTGTCATTACAGCAGAAGATATAGAAGCACTTGGAGTTGATTCCGGTGATGAGCTTTTAGAAAATATTGCTGAACAGGGGCTTAACTATTTTAATGAATCGGAAATGGCATCAGGTGGAGTCAATGCTGCTAGGGGAGATATGGGAGCATATAACCTTAGAAATTTAGGAGTTGGTAATACTCTTACTTTATTAAACGGGAGAAGGCTCGTAACCTCACCAGGTTATCAAACTGAAAAAATTGGTGGTGATTTTGTACCCACTACAACGGTTAATTCACAGCTAGTTCCAGTATACGGCCTTGAAAGATTAGAAATTCTTAGAGATGGCGCTTCTGCTATTTATGGAGCTGATGCTGTTGCAGGTGTTGTTAATAATGTAATGCAATCTGATTATGAAGGTTTAGTAATTAGAGGAAAAGTTACAGCATTTGATCACTTTGAAACAGAAGATAAAACTATGTCCATTAAATGGGGTAAGAATTTTGGAAAAACAAATGTAAGTGCTTTTTTTGATAGTTATGACAGAGGTTCAATTGAAGCAAGTGAAGACCCAAGATGGGCAGATTCCGATCATAGAAAATGGGTTCCTGAAGATTCCCCTTGGTTTGGAAGTACAAGTTTTAGAAATAATTCAACAAACTCTCTATATGGGCAGTTTGATATGGTCACTTCATCTGAACACGGAAGCAGCAATCCCTATAATCATGATTTTACTGATAGTAATGGTGAGTTCGAAATATTCCCATTAGGGGATCCAAGGTGCTCTAATCGATCAAGTCAAAATGGAATTGTATTCGATACAGGTTACGGAACATGTATTGCGCAAGATGGAAATGGTGTTGAAAGATACAACCTTTGGGGGCTTACTCAAAAAAGAGGAAAGCTTGAAAGGCAAAACCTCCTAGTATTTATCAATTCAGAGCTTTCAAATGGTGTTGAAACATTTACTGAGATCGGTTACTACGCTTCAGAAAGCGAAAGAAGAAACCATCCTTCATATGCTTTTACTTCTTCAAAGCATAGAGTTGGTCCAGATAACTATTGGTTAAATCAAATGACTCTTCCTGATGGGACTGCTCATTTTGCTGGCTATGAGTTATATATTGATAACTATAGATATGCAGAAGTTCCAAGAATGACTTTTGTAGACAAAGAAACATATAGATTTCTTCAAGGTTTTAGAGGAACTACAGGTAATTGGGATTGGGAAACTGCACTAGTTTACTCAAAAGCTACATCTGATGACCTTACTAAAAACAGAATATCTAATACTTTATTAAAAGAAGCTTTGTTTGATGATACTCCAGCTGCTTACAATCCATTTAGTGCTGGCGTTGCATCAAATATAGAAAGAGTTCTTGTTGATGTTACTAGGTTTGGTACAAGCTCTTTAACATCTTTTGATTTCAAGATGGTAAACCCCGAAATGTTTACTTTGCCTGCTGGACCAGTAGCAGTTTTACTTGGTTTTGAGGTAAGAGATGAAGTCATTACTGATAATAGAGATGATAGACTGGATGGAACAATAGACTATTGTGACTATGAGAACGATTGCTATCCATTAGTTGCTGATGTTGTTAACTCAAGTCCTACTGGAGATGTAGCGGGCGAAAGGCAGACCACATCATTATTTGTTGAATTAAATGCTCCTATTACAGATTCTATTTCTACTCAACTAGCTGTTAGACATGAGAGTTCTGATGATTTTGCTTCTGCAACAGTTGGTAAGTTTGCTGTAGGTTGGGAAGTAAATCCAAGTCTCTCACTTAGAGCCTCTGCATCAACTGCATTTAGAGCTCCTAATATAATCCAGCTAAATGAAGGCGGAGTTGTAAGATCTGGTACAAGAGATGATTGGGTTGTTCAAA
>CAJQGY010000080.1 GCA_905478015.1 uncultured SAR86 cluster bacterium | reverse complement strand
TAGAAGTCCTATATACAAAACTTAGAGATGGAAATTTTAATATTAATAATGTTTATGCAAAGATTTTTGAATGTTTCGAAGATGGTATTGATCTTGAATATAATGGACGAAGACATTTTTCTTCAATTACATTAAAAGAAAATAGAATTCTAATTCACATGCCTTTTGGTGATGTGCTTTTAAAAATTATGCCTAAGTTTGTTATTCCTGGTATTGATGTTAAAGCTGGGAGTCTTATAGCGCCTATGCCTGGTAAAGTTATCGATTTGAGAGTTAAGAAAGGTTCTAAAGTGAAGGCAGGTGAGGTATTGGTGATTTTAGAAGCTATGAAAATGGAGCACTCAATAAAGGCATCTGAGGATGGGGTAATTTCTGAACTACACATAACAAAGGAAGATCAAGTTGAGAATGGTGCAATTTTAATGGTTATGGACACTGGTAAGTAACTTTGAGCTCAAGAAATATCCATACTCTTCAAAGATCACCTAGAAAACCATTAACTGAAAAGCATATTGAAGTTATTAATAAATTAGAGGTGATGTTAGAAGAAGGCATCCCTAAGCAAACCATGTCTGAATTAGCTAGTAAATTAAAGATTTCATTAAGAACACTGTACGAGATATCTCCAAGTAAAAATCATTTAATAAGAATGACTGTCAATAGGATATTGATGAGGCTTGGAAAGGAGGCTCTTGAAGAAGTTTCTAACATTAACTCACCAATTGAGGCTTTAAAAAAATACTTAAGGCATGTCAATCAGGCAGTTGGTCCAAAGTTTAAAGTATATCTTGAGAGCCTTGGTAACGATGAAGAATCTATGAAAATGATTGATTTTCATGAGAGGTATATCACTTCTTTTGCTAAAGATTTGCTCGATGAAGCTATTTTAAAAAAGGAAATTAGTAAAATTGATACTCAAGCATTTGCAATGCTTTTAGGTGGTATAGGACGAGACTTCGCTAAAGATGAAAACATTAAAAAATTATCAAGGTCACCAGAAGAGTCAGCAAATTCCATTACAGAAATAATTCTTAATGGTATATCTAGAGAGAATAAAAATGGGTAAAGATACGATAAAAATTGCTAATTGTAGTGGCTATTATGGTGACAAACTTTCTGCTGCTAAGGAGATGGTAGATGGAGGTCCTATTGATGTCTTAACAGGAGACTATCTAGCTGAATTAACAATGGCTATCTTATTTAATCAAAAATTGCAGCGTGGAGATGACAAAGGTTATGTAGGAACATTTTTAAAGCAAATAAAAGAAATTGCTCAAACATGTAAAGAAAAAGAAATAAAAATCGTCTCAAATGCTGGTGGGCTCAACCCCTCTTCAATGGCTTTTGAAATAGAAAAAATATTAGCAGATATGGATATTAATCTTAAGGTTGCTTATATAGATGGTGATGATCTGATGCCAAGGATAGAAGAGCTTAGTGATCGTGGTGAAATGCTCATAAATCTCGATAAAAATATTCCTCTTAGTGATTCTGGCTATCTCCCTCTAACTGCAAATGCCTATTTAGGAGCATGGGGAATTAAAGATGCTTTAGATAGAGGTGCTGATATTGTTGTATGTCCAAGAGTTACTGATGCTGCTGTTGTAATAGGACCAGCTGCATGGAAGTTTGGATGGGAAAGGGGAAATTATGATGAGCTTGCTGGCGCACTAGCAGCTGGTCATATTATTGAATGTGGTTGTCAGGCAACTGGTGGTAATTATTCCTTTTTTAAAGAGGTGCCTAGTTTTGATAATGTTGGGTATCCAATTGCTGAAATTGAAAGCGATGGCAGTTTTACAATTACCAAACATCCTGGGACTGGAGGATTGGTATCAGTAGGTACTGTAACAGCACAGCTTCTTTATGAGATAAGCTCTCCTGCATATATTAATCCAGATGTTGTTAGTCATTTTGATACATTGGATATTAAGCAAATATCTAAAGATAGAGTTTATGTTTCTGGCTGCAGAGGAAGTAGTCCCCCTAACAAACACAAGGTATGTATTAATCTTTCTGGTGGCTATAGGAATGGCATGGATTTGATTTTGACAGGAATGGATATTGAAGAGAAGTCTGAAGCTTTTTTAAATGCATTATTCAACTCTGTGGGTGGCAGAGAGCAATTTGATGAAGTGTCAGTAAATCTTCATAGAACAGACAAAGAAAATCCAAACTCAAATGAAGAGGCTATGGCAACTTTATCTTTATCTGTAAAATCAATGAATCCAGAGATTGTTGGAAGATTGTTTAGTGCAAAAATTATTGAGCTCTCCTTGGCTAATTATCCAGGGTTCTTCTCAGCAGGAGGAGGAAAAAAACCTGGACCTGTAATTGTGTATTGGCCTGCATTAGTTGGCAGTGAGCACATAAAAGAATATGTTCATCTCGATGGTGAGGTTTCAGAAATCATTCCATCAAGTCAATTAGATTCTAAAGATATTTTTTATAAAAAAACATTAAGGATATTTCTCCTATGCCTAATGGTGAAACTAAAAAATATTTATTTGGTCAAGTGTATGGCGCAAGATCTGGCGACAAAGGTGGGTGTGCGAATATTGGAGTTTGGGCAAAAACTGATCTTTCTTATTCATTTTTGTATGATTTTTTAACAGTTAAGAGATTAAAAAAGCTAATGCCTGATTTGAGAAAATTTGAAATTGATAGATATGAATTGTCCAATATTAAATCTCTTAATTTCTATATTCATGGAATTCTTGAAGATGGGGTATCATCAAATAATAGAGTTGATGGTCAAGCAAAATCACTGGGTGAATATTTGAGAGCAAAAATCATAGATATGCCAAAATTAATAATTAATGAGAATAGCAATGGTTAAAAATTTATCATTAGAGGGTCTAGAATTTTCTGCTACAAAAATTCATATCTCTAGTCATATCATGACTATAACTTTAGATAGGCCTGAAAAGAAAAATGCTATCAATAATGTAATGATGAATGAGCTCAACTATGCATTGGCATATGCTAAGCAAGAAAGAGATGTAAGAGTTGTAGTTATTGGTGCTAAGGGTGATGTTTTTTGTGCAGGCGCAGATCTTAATAGAGAGCAAATGAATTCAAATGTCCCAAAGTTAGATGAAGCTAGCGACTTGAGCATATCTCTTAGGCATTTATATAAGCCTGTAATATGCAAAATTCAAGGCTCTGTCCTTGCAGGAGC
This sequence comes from uncultured SAR86 cluster bacterium, assembly GCA_905478015.1. Taxonomy (GTDB): domain Bacteria; phylum Pseudomonadota; class Gammaproteobacteria; order Magnimaribacterales; family D2472; genus CAJQGY01. The sequence goes on along the minus strand of CAJQGY010000080.1, from coordinate 6,378 downwards.
TCTATTGATGGTAACAAATGCAACTCATGCAATTGCTGCGGATAATGTAAAATTTTCAGCTCCAGAAATAAAGCGTGGGCTTTGGCCGTTTATGGTGATGGCTGGGCTATTTCGAGTAATGCCAAAAAGATCTGGCTTAGATTTTATTATGAGAGGAGAAAGTATAAGTGCTGAACAGGCAGAGAAATGGGGACTTATAAACAAAATTGTTACTAAAAATAACTTAGACAAAGAAGTAGATGCTATTGCAAAATCTCTTTCAAAGCTGGCACCTGGAACGATGCAGATTGGTTTAGAAGCATATGCAAAACAAGATAATAAAAGTTTTGATGAGGCTTTGCCCTATTTACAGGATCAAATAGCCAGATGTTTTGAGAGTGATGATGCCAAAGAAGGGATTAGTGCATTTCTTGAAAAAAGAAAGCCTAACTGGGATTAGCAATAGGAGTTACTTAAAATGGATTTAAATTTTGGTTCAGGGTATAAGATATTTTCAAACGAAGTTAGAGATTTTTGCATTCAATGGAAAGGTGTAAATTTTAGTGATGGTTCAAAAGTTCCTATGGGTCAAAATTTTGAACCAACTGGTAAAACTATAACTCGTCCAGAATGGCAATCAATTCTTATAGAAAATGGATATTTTGCAAGATCAGTACCAAAAGAATATGGGGGATATGGTGGCGAAAGTGACATCATTAAAAATCGAATAATAGCATCTATGTTTTCAAAATATAAGATTCCTCCTCCAATGGGTGGTCAAGGTATTGACATGCTTGTGCCCACTCTTTTGGAATTAGGAACAGAGGAACAAAAAAAACAATACATAAAGCCAACTCTTCTTGGAAAGATTATATGGTGCCAGGGTTACTCTGAACCAAATGCGGGCAGTGATTTAGCAGCTTTACAAACAAAAGGTGTCCTTCTTGATGGTAATTGGGTGATTAATGGTCAAAAAATATGGACAAGCACTGCACAATATTCACAAATGATGTTCTGTCTTGTGAGGACAGAACCTGATGCAAAAAAACATGCAGGAATAAGCTATCTGTTGATACCTATGGATACTAAAGGAATAGAAGTTAGACCTTTGGTGGATATGACTTTAAAAGCGGGCTTTAATGAAGTTTTTTTTACAGATGTGACTATTCCTGAATCAAATATAGTAGGCAAAAGAGGTGAAGGATGGGCTGTTGCAAATGCGACGTTAGGTCATGAAAGAGGCTCCTTAACAGATCCAAATGCCACAATGAATAGAGTGAGCTCATTAGTTGAGATTATGAAGAAAGAGACTATTGATGGGACAAAGTTGATTGATATGCCTATTTACAGAGATAGATTGATTAAAATTCAAGGTAAAGTAATGGCATTCCAATCAAACTCCTTAAGAGTCCTATCATCAAAAATTAATTCTAATCAAGATTCAAAACTATCGGGAATGATCCAAAAACTAATAGGGACTGAAATTAGACATGAGCTAGAGGGTTTTGCAATTGATGTCATGGGAGAGCTTGGAACCTTATATGAAGATAGTCCAAATCTAAGAGATAAAGGCTCTTGGCAATTTACTTATATGTATTATTTAGGATTAATTATTGGAGGAGGTACAAGCCAAATTCAAAAGAATATTATTTCAGAACGTGGTCTTGGAATGCCAAGAGAGCCAAAGACACAAGAGGTAAAATAATGTATTTTGGATTATCAGAAGATCAAATATTTTTTCAACAAAATGTTGCTAAATTTCTTTCAGATCATGCCTCTTTAGATACTATAAAAAAAATTACTGATGGGCATGGAGATCCATTTCAGCAAGAGGTTCACAGAGGGTTAGTGAATCTAGGAATAAGTTCAATGTTGATTCCCGAAGAATACAATGGACTTGGTTTAGATTTGCTTTTTGCAACTGCTGTAAGTCAAAGCTTAGGAGCTGGAGTTGCTCCTGTACCTTTTGTTGGTTCATATGTAATGGCTCCCATAGCAATTACATATGGTGGAGATGCAAATCAAAAAATTAATTACTTAAAAAGAATGTCTGAAAACTCAATAAGGCTGGGTGTTGGTTTTTCTGAATATATTGGAGCTCGTGAAAATGCATCTATTACCATAAGTAATAATGTTGTTAATGGTCGAGCGCTTTTTGTTTTAGATGTTGCGGGGTCATCTCATGTAATGGTGTCTAATAAATTAGGAACGATTGGAATAGTTGATATTAATGAAGACGGTGTAGAAGTGATTAAACTTACGACTGTTGATAAAACAAGAAACTATTCTGAGATTCGTTTTAAAGATGTTGAAATAGATGTTCTAAAAAACACTATAGACTCTTCAGATGCTATTGTTAAATCAGTTGATGCAGGAAGAATAATTCTTGCAGCTGATAGCATAGGCGCATCACAAACTTTGTTGAATAAAGCAGTTGAGTACTCTAAAGAAAGAAAGCAATTTGGTAGAGTTATCGGATCTTTTCAGGCAGTTAAGCACATGTGTGCTGAAATGGCAGCAGAATTAGAGCCTTGTTATTCAATAACATGGCATGCAGCCCATGCACAAAAAAATATTCAAGATGAAGCAAGGTTGTATGCTTGTCAAGCAAGCTCTCATACCTCTGAAGTTTCTAAAATGATTGCTAAAAAAGCAACAGAGGTTCATGGTGGAATGGGTTTTACAGACCTTATGGGTATTCATTACTGGTTTAAAAGAATTGGTCTAAATAGGCAATTATTGGGTTCGCCCGAGCTTATAAGAGAAGAAGCGGCTATAATTCAAGATTTTTGATAAGGCTAATATGCACTTTAAACATACCATCAGAATTCTATCGCTTTTCGTATTTTCTACTTTTTTAGCTACAGATTATGAAATTATTGATTTGTCAGATAATAAAGAGAAGCTATCAAAAGAAATTCTTATAAAGTTTAAAAAAGAGCACTTCATAAAAAATATTTCTAAACAAACCACAAATACTGACTTTATTGAGGGTTTGATCAATAAGCTAGATGAGAGTAAGAGTTATTTTCTAGATAGTGAAGTAAATGAATTTTTATCTAGATCAGTTTCAAGCTCTAATGATTATGATATGCAGCTAGCATTTGAAATAACAAACCTTTATTTTGAAAGGCTTGTTGATTTTTCTGAGCATCAGATCAAATTAATTACAGATAATAAATTTGATATGTCGAAGGATGAAAAAATTGATATTTTTGAAGATGATAATCTATGGTTGAGATCACATAAACAACAAAAAGAGCTGTGGAGGAAGCAGACTAAAAATGATCTTTTGCTTCTTAAAATTTCTGACTCTCCTCCAGACAATCCATCAACCAACCTGATAAAAAGATACAAAAACCGTATTAAAAGAATAAGTCAGCAAAAAGAAGAAGATATTTTTTCACTTATAATAAATGTTTTATCAAAAGAATTTGACCCACATTCATCTTATTTGTCTCCAAGATCATCTGAAGATTTTGATATGGATATGAGCTTAAAACTTGAAGGTATTGGTGCCCTTCTCGGTGTGGAGGATGATTACACAAAAATTATAAGTTTGGTATCAGGAGGCCCTGCAGAGAAATCTGGGTTAATTAAACCAGAAGATAAAGTTATTAGTATTAGACAAGGTAATGAAAAAAACTATGAAGATGTTATAGGTTGGAGAATTGATGATGTTGTTAATTTGATTAGGGGTAAGTCAGGTACACAGGTTGAGATTGAGTTTTTAACAGGAGATTCTCTAGGGGAGAATTCTAAAAAGAAAGTTACTCTAACAAGAGAAGAGGTCAAACTAGAGGATAGAGCTGTTAAATCTAAGGTATTTGAATTTAATGATTCAGTAAAAAATCAAAAAATAGGAATTATAGATTTGCCATCATTTTATATGGACTTCAACGCCTATATGAAAAAAGATCCTGACTATAAAAGCAGCAGTAGAGATATCAAAAAAATATTAAAAGATTTTTCAGATGAAAATGTTGATGCTGTGATTCTTGATTTGAGAAGTAACGGAGGGGGTGCATTGGATGAAGCAAATAGAATAATTGGTCTATTTATCAATAAAGGTCCAACCGTACAAGTTAAACTTAAATCAGGATATGTAAGGCCTTGGGGAAGTCAAAAGAATCAGCAGGTATGGTCAAAGCCAGTTATTGTTTTAGTTAATAGATATTCAGCTTCCGCCTCTGAGATAGTTGCTGCTGCAATTCAAGACTACAAAAGAGGAATTATTGTTGGTCAAAGAACCTTTGGGAAAGGGACAGTTCAAAGCCTTCAAGACCTTTCAGAGGGAGCTATCAAGGTCACTGAATCAAAATACTATAGAGTAAATGGCAAAAGTGTTCAGAATAAAGGTGTATTGCCTGATATTAAAATACCCAGTACTTGGGATATAGATTCTGTAGGTGAGAGCTCTTATCCTTCAGCATTAGAGTGGGATACCATCAAACCATACCGATATTCACAATTTAAATTCGATCCTCAAAACTTAGTTAAATTAAAAGTAGAATTTTCAAAAAGAACAGAAAGTGACGCTAATTTGGGTTACCTGCAGTCTGTTAGAGAGAGATATGATCTAAATAAAAATAAAAAGTTTTTAAGTTTAAATATTGATAAAAGAATCTCTCAAAAAAAACTAAATAGAAATTGGATGCTAGATCTAGAGAATAAAAGAAGGTTTAATTTAGGGCTGAATCAGTATAAAGATTATGATGAATTAACTGCTGACAAAGATGAATCAGAGGATTCTATAAGTCTAAAAAAAGATTTCATACTCAATGAAGCAATTAATATTGCAAAAGATTATATTGATTTAGATTCAAATTTATTAGCAATTAAGTAGAATGGGTTTATGAAAATTATATCTTTCAATATCAACAGCATAAGAGCTAGGCCACATCAGTTAATTCATTTAAGGGACACTCTAGATCCTGATGTAATTGGACTCCAAGAAACAAAAGTTAATGATCCTGATTTTCCAATTGATGTTGTAACAGAAATTGGCTATCACGTTGAATATTGGGGGCAAAAGGGACATTACGGCGTAGCTATATTAAGTAAAAATAAACCTGTGTCTTGCGTAAAAGGATTTTCTAATGATACCGATGAAGATCAAAAAAGATTTATTGAATGCACTTTTGAGGAAAATGGCGAGCAAATAACTGTTATGAATGGATACTTTCCTCAAGGTGAAAACATTAATCACGAGAGCAAATTCCCAAAAAAAAGAAAGTATTATTTAGATTTAAAAGAACACATCCTATCTTCACAAAAAAATAATAATAATATCGTAGTTATGGGTGATTTTAATGTGTCTCCAGAGGATATAGATATAGGTATTGGAGAGCAAAATATGAAAAGATGGTTAAGAGATGGTAAAACCTCTTTCCAACCTGAAGAAAGAGAAATGTGGAACAGCATTAAAAATTTAGGATTTATTGATTCATGGAGACATCAAAATCCTGAGGAAGATTCTATATATTCTTGGTTTGATTATAGATCAAGAGGTTTTGATGATTCTCCTAAAAGAGGGCTTAGGATTGATCATATAATGGTTGCAACCTCTTTAATGAGTAAAGTTGTTGAGACCGGAATAGACTATCAGGCCAGATCAATGGAAAAACCTTCTGACCATTGCCCTGTATGGGTTGATATAAAGCTTTGATTAAAATTAATTAAGTAAGAATTTTATGGATGATTTTTCTGTAAGGTCGCCTATTTCAGATAGTGAATATGATAATTATATTCACTTTAGATGGTCTACTTTAAGAAAACCCTTAGGCATGTCTAGGGAATCTTCGCTCGATAATAAAGAAAGTAGCAGCATTCATCTCATTGGAATAATTAACAAAGAAATAGTTGCCTGTGGCAGATTGCATTTCAATAACAATATTGAGGCGCAGATAAGATACATGTCAGTTAATCAGAATCTTAAAAGACGAGGTTATGGCTCTAAAATATTATCCGAGCTTGAAAGCTATGCAAAAAGGCATAGTGCAGAAAAAATAATCTTAAACGCTAGAGAGACTGCAAAAGAATTTTATGTTGTAAGTGGGTATAAAGAAATAGCTCCTTTCAAGTCTGTAACAGGAATACCTCATATCAGAATGAGTAAAACCCTCTAACCCCTCCTCGCTTTAAAAAAACTCTTTAATAGATCGGAACTCTCTTTTTCAAGAAGTCCCATTTCAAATGTAACCCTGTGGTTGAGTGAAATTCTTTCAAAAAAATTATCTACTGAAACTAAGCTTCCTGATTTTGGTTCGCTGGCTGCAAAAATTACTGAGTCTATCCTTGCATCTACTATTGCTTTGGCGCACATGTGACAGGGCTCCAATGTAACGAACATCTTGCAATTATTAAGTCTATAGTTTGAAATATTTTTTGAGGCATCTC
>CAJQGY010000079.1 GCA_905478015.1 uncultured SAR86 cluster bacterium | reverse complement strand
CCTTAATACGAGTTTTGTGACCTAGTACCTCATATTTTTTATATAAAAGCATTTTTAGCCAATTTAATTAATTGTTGATTATTGGAATAAACGCTATAAAATAGCGAGTTCAGACAAAGGAGGGATGGCAGAGTCTGGTTTATTGTAACGGTCTTGAAAACCGTCGTGCCTTCATCGGCACCGTGGGTTCGAATCCCACTCCCTCCGCCATATATTATGAGCAAAAAAATAGAAGAAATATTCAGAGAAGCCCCACCATTTTTAAAAATACTAGGTTTTAAAGAGGCTTCTATAAGCGATGATAGTTCAGAATATACTTGTGTTTTCAATCCAGGTGTCGATCTTACTCACTCAAATGGGATGATAGTTCAAGGTGGGTTTGTGGCAGGTATGCTTGATTCAGCTATGGCTCAGTTCTTAATCTATTTAACACAGGGTAAAAAAATTCCTTTAACGCTTGATATGACCACTACTTTCTTACTTCCATGTGGACCTGATTCTGATGTAATAGCCAAAAGTACAATCATCAAACAAGGTAAATCTATTGCATTCACAAAAGCTGAGTTGTTCCAGAATGACAAGCTCATAGCAACAGCAAGCGCTACAAATAAATTAGTCTAAATTTATTTGCTATACTTGTCGTATGACAGAGTTAAAAGCAAAATTCACAAAAATGATAGACGGAACAGCTGAAGATTGGTCTATTATTGCTGAATCGAATATGAATGAAGCGGCTGATCTACCTTCTAAAATCTTAGATCATTTGATGATGCTTGGTGATGATTATGGCGGGTTTGCTGTTGATAGGCTTACACATTCAATTCAAACTGCTACTAGAGCTCATAGAGATGGTAAGGATGATGAGTATGTTGTTTGTGCATTACTTCATGACATTGGTGATAATCTAGCGCCTTCTAATCATGCTGATTTTGCAGCTACTTTATTGCAACCATTTGTCTCTGAAAAAAATTACTGGATTGTGAAACATCATGGCATTTTTCAAGGTTATTACTTCTTTGATTATTTAGGTCTAGACAAGAACATGAGAGACAAATTCAAAGATCATCCATATTTTGATGACTGCAAGGTTTTTTGTGAAAAATATGATCAGAATAGTTTTGATCCTGATTATGACTCACTCCCACTAGACTTTTTCATCCCAATGGTTGAGAAAATATTTGCCAAACCCAAAAATTCTATATACAAGAAATAACTAATGGCTGACGAAAACCTTTTAAAGCTTTTAGAGCTTGTAAAACCTGAATCTGATTTTACACATTCTAATATACCAAAAGAACCTAATTATAATTTTAAAGAAAGTTGGGCTGCATTACCTGAACTCAATGGCTATCAATACTTAGTTCCATCTGATGCATATTCGGTTAATAAAAATAATGATATTGACGTTTTTTATATTCACCCAACAGGTTTTTTTGAGAAAAAATGGAATTTTAATCTAGATAAAAACAGCTCTGCATACGAGAGAACTGAGGTTATGCTTGCCAATCAAGCATCTGTGTTTAATGAATCATGTAATATTTATGCTCCAGCATACCGCCAGGCAACTTATTACTCTTTCTTTTCTAATAATGAAAATGGCATAAAGGCACTTGATCTTGCCTATCAGGACATTGAAAGAGCTTTTGATTACTATATTGAGAATTTTAATAATGGTAAACCATTTTTTATATACGGGCATAGCCAAGGTGCTCTTCATGGGCAAAGACTTATACATGATCGCATATCAAACACACCATTAAAGAATCAATTTATTAACGGCTATCTAATTGGTTATGTTATTCCTGAAAAATTATTTCCTGATCTCTTCCCAAATCTTATAGCATCAAATGATGGCCTAGATACTGGTTCTATAATTTCATGGTCAACAGTCGCAGAGGGATTTAAGAGAGGCAGGGCATCTACCCCTCACTGGAAGCCTGAAGGATGGGGTTTTCAAGATATGACAGATAAGATTATTTCCGTAAACCCATTCAGCTGGACTTCTGATTCATCATGGTATGAACAAGATGCTTATCATTGCTCAATAATCAATAAATCCAACAATGATGTTTTCATGGATTTAACAATGCTAAAAAACACTAATTCAAAAAAAACTATCGGGACAACAAGAATTCAAAACTTTCATTCAAGAGTTAATTCAGAAAATGGCCTTTTAGAAACAAAAGGCGATCTGATTGAAAAAATGAGAAAAATGAGATCTTTTAATGGTGATCTTCATTCTTTTGATGTGATGTTATTTTGGGGCTCCATGAGACAAAATATTATTAATAGAATAAATGCCTTCTTATAAATATTTTTTAATTATTGCTATGACAGTTTCTTTCAACACACAAGCATGGGAAGAGGGCTATGTTTATAACAATGAGGTAAAAATTGCATATCGTGATTATGGTCCTTCCGATGGAGATCCAATATTACTTGTGCAAGGTCTAGGAGGTCAGCTAATTAATTGGCCAGATCATTTAATTGATTTTTTAATTGAGAATGGTTTTAGACCTATTGTATTTGATAACCGCGATACTGGACTATCATCAAGAATAAATAGTGCTCGATTTGAAGAAGCCAATAGATCAAAAACTATTAATTCTACATACATTAGATACTTCTTAAGATTACCAATAAATCCACCTTACAATCTCGATGATATGGCCAACGATTCTATTGCCATCTTAGATCATCTTTCAATAAACCAATCTCATCTATTAGGAATGTCTATGGGCGGGATGATAGCTCAAATAATTGCAGCAAATCATCCAGATAGAATAAAAACATTTACATTAATAGCATCATCTACAGCTACACCAAGCCCATTAAATGGTCCTACAAGAGATGTAAGAAAGTTATTAATGAAACGCTCAAATAATCCCAATGCCTCAATGGATGAAAGAATAGAGAGAAGTAAAAAAATTTTTACACTAATTGGTCTTGAGGGTTACAACCTTGAAACTGAAGATTTCTACAACAAATCCGTTGAATCAATTAAAAGAGCTGGGCCTGACGATACTGGTTTTACTAGACAAATTATGGCGATACTCGGTTCAAAAAATAGAATAAAAAAAGTTAAGTCTATTAAATCTAAAACATTAATTATTCATGGAAAGGATGATCCACTTATCAAGGTAAAAAATGCCTACAAGGCAAATAAGTTAATTAAAAACAGTCAACTTATTGTATTACCTGGAATGAGGCATATGATTGAACCACCAGTATTTAATAGATTTAAGGAAGACCTTTTAAACCATCTTTCAGACTAATCATGCTAACTAATAGTTTTAAATTTAATTACTCTATAGGCGCAGTTGCTAACGGTATTAAAACTGATACTTTTACCTTTTTTTTATTATTTTTTTACTCTAGAGTCATTGGCCTTGATCCACTTTTGGCAGGCACAGCTATTTTTATAGCTTTACTGGTTGATTCAGTTACAGATCCATTAATGGGAACTCTTTCAGATAGAACTAAATCTAAACTTGGAAGAAGGCATCCTTTTATGCTTTTGTCATTTATCCCTGTATCTATCTTTTATATATTGCTTTTTACCCCAAAAATTGAATGGGGGCTTTCCCAAACTCAGCTTTTTTTATGGATGTTAGTATGCACAACCTTTACAAGGGTTGGAATGACTTTATTTGAAGTTCCACATAGGTCCTTTGGCGCAGAGATAATTAAAAATTATGAAGAAAGAACTCTTTTGTTCTCATGGAGGGAGCTAATAACTTGGATAGCTGCAATTGGTAATGCGTTTATGGGCTATTTTATTTTTTTCAGGTCAACTCCAGAATATCCATATGGTCAGCTAAACCCAGAAGTTTGGTTTCCTTTTGCTCTGGCAGGGGGTATCTTTATGGCAGCTGGTATCCTTTACTCAAGTCTAACAACAACAAAGTATATAAAAGATCTTTCCCAATGGAGCGGATCAACCTCTTTAAAAGATATTTTTAAAGAAATATCCATTGCGATTACTAATAAATCTTTTTTGATCTTCTTTGCAGGCAATCTTACTCTATCAATAGCTTGGGGTCTTTCAAACAGTCTTGCTCTATACATAAACACAGATTTTTGGGGATTGTCAGGAAAACTTATAACCATATTTCTTGCTATATATATTACTTCTACTTTAATAGCTTTTTACCTGACTCCTAGGCTTGTTAAAACTCTTGATAAAAAAAACCTAGTTATGATTTGTATCTTTGGAACAGCTTTTTTTAGTCCCATTGCTTTTATTTCTTATAACCTAGGGTTAACTCCTGATAAAGGTACATACGCACTTATTTTTTTCCTATCAATTCCTTTAATTTTTATTTCTTGCTTTTCTGTTATGGGAAATATGACAAGAGATTCAATGATTGGAGATATTGCTGATGAAGTGGAGTTATCAAGCGGCAAAAGGCAGGAGGGCGTTCTTTACTCTGCTGTTTCTTTTATTCAAAAGGTGAATACAGCTATTGGAGGTTTTACTGCTGGCCTTGTCTTAAAGATACTTGAGTACCCCAAAGATAATCCAACATATGAGCAAACCTATTCATTGTTTTTTGTGCAAGGTGTAATTGGACCAATACTACTTGCGCTTCCTTTATTTATTTTTTATTTCTATAAGTTAGATAGAAAAAAACATGCAAGAATTATTGCAGAACTAAATTACTCCAAATAGGTCTAGAGAATAGCCTCTACTGAACTCGAAACTCTCTTCCATAAAGTCTTTTCAGCAGCAGAAGGTTTTGTGGTTAGGTTTGAGAAAAAATGAATGAGAAGGTCATCTAAGCTTGCTAAGCCATTCTTAGATTTATTAAATTTTTCTGTAAGCATCTCAAGTTGAATTTTA
>CAJQGY010000078.1 GCA_905478015.1 uncultured SAR86 cluster bacterium | reverse complement strand
AGGTTTCCCATTGTAGGAATAAAGCTTATTTGACCATAAGCTGATCTGGTTTTATGGAAGTCTTCGAGTGTTTTAATTATTTTCAATTTAATAAAAAGTATGATCAGTAGAGGGAAATACTCCTGATTTAACCTCATTAACATATTTGCTTAGCGCATCTTGAATTGAGTGAGATTCATTCATGTAATTTTTTACAAATTTAGGTAATTTTTCTAAGCAGGAAATACCAAGAACATCGTGAACTACCATAATTTGACCATCAGTTGATGGTCCTGCTCCTATGCCAATAACAGGTATTGATAGCTCTGACATAATCTCTTTAGTTAATGAGTCTGGAACGCATTCCAAAAGAAGCATTGCTGCACCTGCTTTTTCGAGAGAAACAGCTTCTAGTATAATTTTTTCACGTTTTTCAGGATCTCTCCCTTGAACAAAATTACCACCTATCCTATTAAAAGCTTGAGGGGTAAGACCCATATGAGCACAAACCGGTATACCTCTATCAGATAACATCGAGGCCATTTTTGAAATCCATTCGCCGCCTTCTATTTTTATTGAATTAGCACCTGCTTGCATTAGTCTTGTAGCATTCTCAAAACCCATATCATCAGTTGCATAACTCATAAAAGGCATATCTGCCATTACATGTGCTCCTTTATTTCCTCGAACCACACATTCTAAATGATAAATTAGTTGCTCCATTGTTACTGGTAGTGTACTGTCATGACCCTGTATAACCATCCCCAGGCTGTCTCCAACAAGAACCACATCGATGCCTGCATCGCATATTTTAGAAGTCATTGTAGATTCATAAGATGTGAGACAGGTAAATTTTTCACCATTAGCTTTCATCTTATTGAGAGTTGATAAAGTAATCTGTTTTTTGTCTATATGAAGTGACATTATTTTTTATTTATTTTCATTGATATTATATTAAGAATTTCTCTGGCTATTCTAATTTTTTTATCCTTTTTTAAAAAAATAGATTCTTTGTTTGTAATTACATTAACTTCATTATCATCTACATCAAAACCAATTGCAGTATTTGAAACGTCATTTGAAATAATCATATCAACCTTCTTGGATACAAGTTTTTCTTTTGCATTAAAATCAACATTATTTGTTTCAGCAGCAAATCCAACGTGATAGGCGGATGGATATTTTGCTGCAATGGTACTTAAAATATCTTTATTTTTTTTTAAATGTATATTAAGGCCATCAGCTGCCTCTTTTTTTATTTTTATATCTGAGATATCCATAGATTTATAATCTGAAACTGCTGCACAACCAATAAATACATCTGCATCTTCCATATATTTTATAGACATCTCTAGCATTTCATCTGCTGAATTAACTTTATACAGATTTACACTCTTATCAGCTAAGAGCGTTACTGGTCCGCTTATTAAATTTACAATTGCTCCAGCTTCAACAGCAGCGCTTGCCATGGCATAACCCATTTTTCCTGAACTGTTATTAGATATAAATCTAACTGGATCTATTTGCTCTCTTGTTGGTCCAGCAGTGATAGTTATTGTCTTACCAGAAAGAGGACCTTGATTAAGAGCAGATTTTATAAGCTCTATTATCTTAATCGGCTCAACCATTCTTCCTGGTCCAACATCGCCACAGGCCTGCTCACCTTCCGCTGGGCCAATAAATGAAAAGCCTCTAGATAAAAGAGTTTTATAATTTTCTTGGGTGGTCTTATCAAGCCACATGTTCATATTCATTGCAGGTGCTATAAATATCTCTGCATTAGAAGCTAGAATCAAAGCACCCATGAGATCATCCGCTCTTCCATAAACAATTTTTGACATTGAATCAGCAGTACAAGGAGCAATTAAAATAAGATCAGCCCATTTGGCTAGCTCTATGTGGCCCATTGCAGACTCAGCTTTTATATCTAAAAGTGAATCGTGTATTTCATTTCCTGAAACTGCCTGTAATGTTAAAGGAGTTATAAATTCTTTAGCAGACTCTGTCATTACAACGCGAACATCTGCTTCATCTTTTTTAAAAAGACGAATAATCTCAGCAGATTTATAGGCAGCAATTCCTCCTGTAACACAAAGAAGAACATTTTTATTTGAAAAATTTTGCATTAACCTTATTGATCTAATAATTATTTAGAGAATGATACCAATTACACGATCTATAAACCAATAAAAACCCATACCGCCAACCGCTAAACTCATTATTACTTTTACTTGATTGATATAATTAAACTGTTTAGAGATGTATATTAAAGACAATGGAATAGGAATAAGTGCTATTTGGCCTAACTCTATGCCAATATTAAAAAAGAGAAGAGATAGAAGCATTTGGCTATTAGCAATACCAATCTCATTCAACGCTCCAGCAAACCCTAGGCCGTGAAGAAGACCAAAACCAAAAGCCATAAACCAGGGTGTATTAATAATCTTGCGATTTTTAGAGATCTCTGTAGCTAAATATATTATTGTTAATGCTATTAATGCCTCAACAGTTGCTTGGGGTAAAGATATTATATCAAGGACTGACAAGCCAAGAGTTAAGCTATGAGCAATAGTAAATGCAGTTATAGTTTTAATAATATTTACGAAGCCACTAATGCAAAAAAGTAAACCAAATATGAATAAAATATGATCAAGGCCATCAAGCAAATGATCAAATCCTAAATACAAATAAGCAGTGGGATAATATTGATTCTCCATAGGAATTTCGACCTCGGGATTCTGAACATTCACAATTCCTTCAAAGGTGCTATCTATAAAATTAATAGTAACTAAAGCATCAGTCAATACGCTGAGATCCTTTATTTGTATAGAGGATCCATTAATAGCTTGTGAACAGTTTATGGTGATTTGTTCAACTATGTATTTGTTTTTAATAAATGGTTCTTTTGATACAGTGGTGCAAAAAGAAGGAAGGATAATCTCCGCCCTTTTACCAATATTTTTTACTGGATACATCCATGATGCTTGATATGTATTTTGGTCTTGATATGACTGATTGATGACAAGGTGAGCTGGATTAAACTCATGGGAATAGGCATCTATAGCAAAGATGCTAACAAGCAGAAAAAAAACCTTATTCATTAGATTTTAAGATCTGGATTAATTATTACTGAATATTCAGAGCTTACTTCTTTGATAAAATTGGATACTGCGTTATCTCTATTGACTTGCATTAAATCAACTTCTAATTGTTTATATATATCATTAATATTTGGATAGAAGCCTGGTGTGTAGTTTGAGATAAATAAGTTATGGTATCCAAATGAAGATTTATAAGGGCCTATCCACTCATTGATCTGAGGATTCTTAAAGTAAAGGCTGAATTCATTGCCAAAATTACTATTTATCTCTTCCAAAGAAATATCTGCAAAATTTTTACCAAGAAAAAAAGGATCTGATTTTGATAGGCTTAGATTATTCTTATCCAGAGAGTTTAATGCCCTTTCCTTTGAATTAATATTATCAGATGAAAAGAAATGATGTGTGAACGTGAATGAATCAGATATGAAATAATTATCTTTATTATTTTTATAAAATTCAGAAATCTCTAGTTTGGTAGGCTCTTTTAATAAGGATTCTTGTTTTAAAAAAGAGATTTTTTGAGCCAGTCTTCTTTTTATAATCTTGTCTTCCCTCTCAAGCCCTAAACTAAGAGCTTCTCTATATAATATTTCCTCTTGAACAAGATTATTTATAATTCTAGATATCTCATTATCAGTAGGCTCCCTTCCAACCTGAGATTTCCATGCATTAATTAAACTAATTACTTCTTGATCTGAAATATATATATTCTTCTCTTCATCAGAATTTAACCCGATATCAACAAGATATATAAGAATACCAATAATGAAATAAATAAAAACTTTATTTTTCAATAGACCAAATATTTTTAATTACTGGTTCTTATTGGTAGAGTTCCACCAAGGGGAACAACAACAACATCAGAAGGGCTTGGGATGTACCATATAGGGGAAGACCACGCTCTTTCTTGAATTGTGTCATGTAAATCCTCTCTAGGCTTAAACCCACGCTTTATAGCATCCCAGGTGCTCCATCTACAAGTTGGATTTTCAAGAACACGAACATAATAAAAAGATTTATCTGAAGACTTAAACTCTGGATCTTTCCATAATGTTTTTAATTCTGTAGATCCAATATTTTGAGATATAGAACAATCACTAATATTTACCCTAGCGCCATTATCAGGACATCTGTGTGTTATTGGATCAACCTTTAAACCATCAGAGCAAGCGACATCAAAAACTTTCTCACTTGGACGGCCGCTTGTTGTATCCATCCACCCTTTAATAATTTGCACCCTTTGCAAAGAAGCTCCATTTTTGTCTTTTTGTGCCCAAACAATAAATTCAGGTGATTTCTCACCGTCACTTATTAAATCAGCCCCCATTGTTACTCCTTTTTTATAAGCTTCGCTCACCAAACTTTCTGAATTTAAGTCTATAGATGATAAATTAAACCCTCCAAAAAAACGTACAGCTATTCTTGATCCTGTTGTAGCAAAAGTCTCTTTTCTTTTAAATGCTTTAAAAATTGAATCTCTTGTATTTTCTTCTGCCCATGCAACTGCGAGGCCTGAAGCCCCCCATTGTGTAAAGCCTGTATTAGCATAATCACCTTGCTCTAACGCTATAGTGCTTTGGGGTTGATTGAAAGCGGCCATATATTCCTCTAACCTCTCACGATTTTCAGGTGCTAAAGGAACAGAGCCTCTGTTTTCAGCATCACCATCAAGGAGACCTACCTTAGACCAATAATTTGATTCATCAAAAGCTCCAGCACCTGTATGAGTATCACTAGATCCTATTAATCCAAACTTATAAGGATTACCTTGTTGAGTAAATTCTAATGTTAGTCCATTTAAATAAGCCTCACGAACATATCCTCCAGAAGGTCTGCTGTATGTAGGAGGTCTACTGCCAACACGGGCATCCATAATTTCAAAATCAGCCCAATTATCATCAGGAGATAAAAGAGGATGAGTTTCGGATGTGCCTTTCACTTGAGTTATCTCTACTAAAGGTTCATTTCTCATTCTTTTATCAGAATAATTTTGATCTATAGCGCGCCCTAAAAATGATTCCATTTCAAACATTTGACCATTTGAACCATTTGAGTTGTGAGGAATAGATACTGTATCAACTCCTTTATCTCTCATTGCATCCTGCCAAGTCCATAGATCTTCTGGATTCAATGAGTCTATTCTTGTCCATGGTCTGATAGATGCTTCTGAAGAATTAAATATTACGTTTCTATGTAAATTACCACCCTCTATATCAGTAGAAGTTGTAAATTCATATCCTATGAATGTTGTAAATTTTCCAGGATCATTATGCTCATTAGCTGATCTAGCTATGTCTGACCAAGCTGATTTATGTATATCATAATCAAAGGATTTTAATGCCTGTTGAGTATTTTTTGTAAGCCATGCCTTAATTATTCTTGGATGCCAATTAGGGAATGGTTCTGCAATAACGGCTCCAATAATTGAGCTAAAAAGATCTGACCTTTCACCGGCTGACTCAACTGTAAGATTCTCTTTTCTATTTAAGTTATGAAAAGGTTTTGCAAAATCATTTTTTGATATATCAGTTGTTGTATCTGAAAATGCTTGGATCATACCCATATAAAAACCATGATCTGTTACAGAATAGAAATCTAAGGGTTCACGTAGTTTCATTTCATAGCCCAGAGGGTGTTTTATACCCTCTCCCTTTGCATATCTATAAGCATCATCAGGTGTTGCCGTAATACCAAATACATATGCATCAAATGAGTACTTTGTATGAACATGAAGGTCTCCATAATAAGGATTTTTATCTTTATTTGGTTTGGGAAGATCTGTATTTAGATTTGTATTTTCAACAGAAAAATCAACCACTTCAAGAGCGCTGTCACTTTGCAATGATTTAAAGATGTTAAGAATTGGTCTTTTTTGATTAACATCAAAATCCATAATAATAAGAAGGCCAACATACATAACTGGTAAGATTAATAAAAGATAAATAATCTTCTTGGATTTAACATTCATAGTTAGCTTCTCCCTTGTATTATAACTAATCTTATTATAAGCAATTTATGAAATTACACTAATAAATTATCATTTATAACACTATAATTGCACAGTGCGCCTGTAGCTCAGTTGGATAGAGTACTTGGCTTCGAACCAAGGGGTCGGGAGTTCGAATCTTCCCGGGCGCGCCAATTAAAAAAGGGGTATGAATACCCCTTCATTTAAAGTCAAAAAATATTAAAACCTATAATTTAATGTAGCTCCATAAGATGAATAAGTATTAGGGTATCCAAAGAATGTTGTAAATGTTGGATCAGCAACAGCTGGGAAAGCAGAAATTAAATACTTATCATCATTGATATTTTTACCCCATATTGTTATTGATAAATTATCCCTTTCAATACCAGCTGAAAAATTTATTGTATCTTGAGTTTTTATACCGTTTCCTGAATTCTCTAATATTGCTTGCCATGCAGGATTTTCTAGCATATTTGCTTCACTTGCATATAAATGACTTAGTCTTAAATATCCATCCCAATTATTTAAATTCAAATTCCATGTAATCGTTGATGAGATGGTATTTTCCGAGATATTTGATGGCATGGTTCCTGTCAAATCACCTGAACTTGAATTTGGAAATGAGTCATATATTGGATCCATAAATAATCCACTTATTGCAAGATCAATATAATCTGTAGGAGACATAACTAAATCAAACTCAAATCCTTCAGTTGATTGTGAGCCAGCATTTGCAAGTATAAACCCAGTTCCAATAAATGTATTTGATTGAAATCCTTCAATCTTTTGATCAAACAAAGCAATATTTAAATACCCAGTTGGTAATTTTATTTTTGCACCAATCTCTAAAACCTCTGATTCTTCTGGATCAGCATACCTTCTTCCAACACCTGTATTTGGTCCAACTGGAGATCCAGCCAATGCCAAAGCAGCAATTTCAGTTGCATCGGGCAATGAATCTCTAGAAATATTCCAAGCAGTGGCTTTGTAACCTGTTGAAACTCCACCGTAGATAGATGTCGTATCATTTAAAACATAAGCAAGTTTAAAAGTGTAGTCAACGTTATCATCGTTACTCTCTCCATCTTGAGCGGTATTAGGAAAATTTACAAATTGTGGTAAAAATTGAATTCCTTGAAGACCTAATAAAGGATTGAAAGCTGGATCATTTGCTAAAACTGCAGCTTCTTCAGGTGTAAAACCAGCTCCGATAAGCCCCAGGGTGCCTGCTCCAACAAAATCTAAGTTTGAAAAAATATCAGTATTGGTCTGATTGACTGATACAGATTTTTCATCTTCAATATAGCTTGCTCCAACAATGGCACTCAATCTATCAGTAAGTTTAATATCTAGCTGAGCAAATATTGATTTAGTTGTATTATCTTGTGTAGAAATTTCATTAACACCCTGACCTTCTGCAAATAATAATGAGTTTGGAATACCAAAAGCTTCTGCAACTCCAGCTAAAGCTCCCGGAGCAAGAGCATCAATATAAGGTCTCCATAATGAACCAAAATAGATAGAATTATCATATTTCATATCTTCCTGATAATAATATGCACCCAGTAACCAGTTTATATTTTCATTATCCTCAGAAAAAATTCTGATCTCTTGTGTTACTGCATCTAAATCTTTAACAAGTTTATTAGCATCAATTTGATCAACTGATTCAAAATCTACATCTTGAAGTTCAAAGTTATAACTTTTTCTAGATGAGGTAATACTCTCTATACGAATATTATCTAAATTCTTTTCTATATAAATTGAAATTCCAGAATTGTCTCCATCAGATATAGGGTCAAAATCAAAAAATGCCTTTTCGGTATAAGGATCATTAGGAATAATTTGCCCTCCAAAAGCTGCGGTTACGGAATTTGCAGTACCATAATTGGCACTGCCAACAGCACAACAAATTTCGTCATATTCATCATAATCAGCAGTTAGTCTTATTGATAGATCATCATTAGGAATAAATAAAAGTTCTGCACGTAAGCCTAATCTATCTCTATTATTTACTGAGTTTCCTGTTACAGGATTATCTGAGCTTCCATCTCTTTTATTAAAATTAGCATTAAAACTATATGCTGTTGTTTCATTAATAGGACCTGTTGTATATATTTTGCCTATTTTTGAATTATATTTCCCAACACCAAGTGACATCATCCTCGATTTATCAAAAGAAGGTTTTTTTGTAACAATATTTATAACGCCCGCAGATGCATTTTTACCAAAAAGAGTACTTTGAGGACCTCTAAGAACTTCTACTCTTTCAAGCATAGGAAGATCAGCTATTTGAGATTGTGTCTTTGATCTGTATACACCATCAACAAACAATGCAACTGATGGTTCTACACCTGGATTGTTAGATCCATTACCAAAACCTCTAATAAAAAAAGTAGCATTAGTAGAAGATTGATATTGTCTTGTGTCTAATGATGGGATAATAGATTTAAGATCAAAGGTATCTATGATGGTTGCTTTTTCTATTTCATCAGATGTAATAACAGAAACAGCTACCGGAACTTCTTGTAATGTCTTTTCCGTTTTAGTTGCAGTAACTATAACTTCCTCAACAATATTATCTTGAGCAAATGTAATTGATGTTAAAATAAGAGCAATAGATAAGTTGATATAAATAAAGTTTTTCATAATAATTTCCTCAAAAAAAATAAATTATACACACATCTATAGAAAAATATTTATATAGATTGAAGAGTATATATATGTTTTTTAAATATATTTAAAGTTTTTAGATTGGTTGAATTTCTCCACCTGAGTTGACCCATTGCTGAAATCCACCAATATTAAATACATTAATAAAACCAAGGCTTTTAACAGTATTTGCAGCCAGTGCAGACCTGTACCCTCCAGCACAATAAAATAATAAATTAGAATTATTATTAATACCTGCGGGATTATTTGAAGAATTTAACTCAATTTTAAATTCAATTAATCCTCTAGGTATATGGATAGCATTCTTAATTAAACCTAAATTAGCTACCTCCGACTCCTCTCTCACGTCAATAATAAATGTATTAGGCAAATTAATTATTTTCAATGCTTCGTCAAAACCTATCCTTGTAACATTATGATTTGCTTCTATTAATAGTGAATCTAAAGTTTTATTTTCCATCAACAGTCTCCAAATTTTTATTATTAGATGTAGCGAAAAATACACCTATTAAGACCATAATACATCCAACTACGATTAGAAACGACACCATCTCATCTAAAAATATGTTTCCCCAAATAATTCCAAACACAGGTAAAAAATATGCAACTGTAGAAGTTTTAACAGCGCCTACTTTTTCAATCAATCGAACATATCCAATAAAAGATAATCCAGTAGATACCACACCAAGCCACAGAACAGAAAGAATTGCATTATTTGAAGGAAAGGACGTTGGAAGATTAAATAAAGAAATCGGTAATAATAGAATAGTTCCGAAAACCAATGACCAACCGATTAGAACCATTTTATTTATATTAATACAATATTTTTGTATAAAAACTCCCGAGAATGCATAACAAAATGAACCAGCTAAACATATTGAAGCAGAGTAAGGATCAATAGAGCTATTTGATGGATTTACTAAAATAATTATTCCTATAAAACCAATTAATAAACCTAAAACTTGTTTTGATATAACTTTTTCTTTTAACCAAAAAAGAGCGATTATCATAGTCATTAGTGCTGTTGAGGAGTTCAGTATAGCTAGCATATTTGAATCTGAGCCTTTTGAGGCCTCTGAAAATAAAACAAAGGGTATAGCGGTATTGGTTAAACTTAAAATTAGAATATATTTAAAGCTTTTTTTAAAAAGCCTTAGTTGTTTGTTCCTTAGTAATAACGGTAGGAATACCAAAGAAGCTAATGCTAGTCTTAGTTGAACTAAAAAAACAGCTCCTAGCTCTGGAGTAGCTATCTTTATAAACATAAAGGCACTTCCCCAAATAGAACCTAGAAATATCAATAAAGACCAATAACGTAATTCCATATATAGAAAAACCCCCAAAGATTAATTTGAGGGTTTAGAAAAAATCTAATTAAGGTTTATGCAACCCAAATTAGTCAGAAACTTAAAAGATACCTTGTGTCAAAAGGCAGCTCCTCCGTTTCCTGGTTTAATATAAATACTAATAGGACCACCTCCATTGTTCAGGGTAAAAAAAGTAATGTTAGCAAGCCCCCTTAAAAAACTTACAAACAAGACACCCTCTTTAATTATATACAACTTAGGAATGATTAAAAGTTTAAAGAATAAATTTAAGAAAAAAGCTCTAATTGAGTTGCTTCATTGGCGAGTATTTTGCTTGAATTATAATAATTAGCATCATTTAAATATTTTTCGAGCTCAACAATATTCCCATTAAAATATTTATAAGCTACCGTTTTTTTTGAAGACAATATGTCTACAGCATTATTTAACTCAGTAAGCACGCTATCATTGAAGTTTATATGTATTAAATTATTCATAATACACATTATACTGTATATTTATACAGTAGTCAAGAATTAATCTTTATGAGGGCTATATAACTTATTTAATTTCAAGCTGGTAAAGGTAACGCTAAGAAATAGAATTACGACACAAGCTCCCAAAACATCTCCTATAAAAAATCTAAGAATAACCACTGGATCAAGAAGAATGCTAGTATCTAGTAAGGTAATTAAAAAATTAGCTAATATGGCATTAAGCAATCCAGATATTACAATTACTAATACAATTTTTCTATAATTATTATTGTTTATTGGTTTAACTATCGATCCAACTATATTTTCTTGAGACCAGTCAACTAAATTCCTTGCAATAACTACAGATGCAATAGAGCCAATACTGGCAATAGACCATACACCAAAATACTGTTCAGGATTAATAAATAAAGGACCTGTTATCTCAGCTGCAATTAAGGCAGGAAGAGATTTTAACCCAAAGAAACATATACATAGAACCCTGACGCCATGAGGAAGGTATAACAAACTACCCTGCCAATCCATCTTTTCTAAACCAACAAAAGCAAAATATGACCAGAATGACCAGACAGCCATAGCAAAAATATAAAGGAAAATATTGGTAAGAATGAAATCCTGTGCTCTTTGATTAAATGTCATTAGAATATATTAGAGCAAATTAGTTTCTAATTAAGAAACAATCACATCTAGGAAAGACTCTCTTTTATCAACACTTGATTGATGAACATTAAGCAAGTTATTGCACTCAAGTTTTTTAATAGCTTTGTATACAGTAGATCTTGATAATGAGGATGAATTAATTACATCTGTAATATTACAATTACCATTTCTTGCAGTTGTTTGGATGATTGTAAAATAAACTTTTTTCTCCGTAAGGGAGTATCCTGCTATGTTAATATCGTGTTCAACGCTGCTCAGCATTTCTAGTATTGAATTAACGCTGCTTATAAAATTTTTCATATGGATTAAATTAACACATATGCTCTAAAAGTCAAAAAATGGATTGGCGGAGAGAGGGGGATTCGAACCCCCGGTACCGATGAAGGTACACATCCTTTCCAAGGATGCACGATAGACCACTCTGACACCTCTCCTGATTTGAAGATTTTACATTAATTTAAAAAAAAAGCCTCAAAGAGGCTTTTAGAATTGTGTAAAGAATTAATTATTTAAAGTTTACTTTTCTTAAAACAACCAAATCAACAATCTCACGAATATCACCGTAGCCACCAGCTATATTATCTTGATCTGTTTCAGATATTTTTTTTCTCCATGCATCATTAAATTCTTTATATCTTTTTTTATTAGGTCCCATAGCGGCTAAATCTGCATATGTTATTGTTAAAAATACGTTTGGGTCTGTTCCAGCAGTCTCTGCTGAATAAACTGAACAACTTACTATATGGCCTAATTCTTTTTGGATTGAACAAGCATCTACCCAAGTCTTCTTAATACCCATAAGGTAATCATCTTTATAACCAGGCTTAACAGTTACCACTGTCATCTCAGTAACTTGATCACTCAACTCATAATCAACCCAGGGCTCTGCTTTAATAAATATAGGCAGTACAAGGGCAGCAAGTAATAATTTTTTCATTTTTCTCTCCTTTAAATATAAAAAAATACTAAGTTAACTATACTAAAGAGCATTGAGCAAAAATAAAAGTCTAGAGATATGATTTTTATTGATTAAAAAACCTAAAATTTGTAAAAAATGGTTTTTTATTTAAGGAACGAACTGGATTAATATCTATGCCGCCCCTTCTCATAAACCTACCAATAATATCTAAATTTTTTGGTTCATATTTTGTATTTATTTTAGAAAATATTCCTTCAATACATTGCTCATGGAAATCGCCTTTATCTTTATAAGAAACTAAAAAATTATTTAGCCATGAAATATCAATTTTTGCCTCAGTAAGAATATAAATATTAGCAAAATCTGGTTGAGCTGTAACAGGACAGATTGATCTAAATCCTGAAAATAATAGTATTTTGTTTGATGGTGTGTTTTTAAGTTTTGTATTATTAAGATTTATGCTATCAGGTTCATTTATATATTTGTTAACAAAGCGAACCTTGATAGATGATCCGGTAATTTTATCTAGATCTTTTTTTATTACAGTAAGAACATCTTTCTGATATATATATTTTTTCTTATAAAATGAATTCAGATAAATTTTTAATGATTTTGATTCAACTATATTCTTGGAATTTGAGGGTACCGCTATTTCAAGAACTTTTAATACTGGAAGTTTATTTTTATCAAGATATGTAAATTCATATGCATTCCAAAAATCAACTCCAAAAGAATCAGAATTAAGGGCCCTTGGAATTGGGTCTAATGTTTTGAACGATGCTGATGAATAGTTTGAAGAAGCTTTGCCAAGGTGTTTTCTTGTCATTGTCTAATACCTGAGCCTTTATTTAAAAGATATAAAGATGCCCCGGTTAAAAGACCTATAAAGCCTAAAATCATTCCCAAGGAAAAGGAAATTGAAACATCACTAACACCTAGCATACCTTCTCTAAACGTGCTGACTACATAAAGCATTGGATTTGCTTTTGACACAATTTGCCAAAATTCAGGAAGTATTTTTATTGAATAAAAAACACCTCCAAGATAAATAAGAGGCGTTAAAACAAATGTAGGAATAATTGAAATATCATCAAAGCTATCTGCAAAAACAGCATTTAGAAAACCCATTAATGAGAATAGAATTGAGGTCAAAAGAAGGACTGTAATAGTTAAAAGTGGATTGACAACAGTAAATTCAGGATAGAACAAAAGACTTACAATAAATACAATAAAGCCTATTAGAACACCCCTACACACACCGCCAATCACAAAACCAAGCAGTATTGTCCAATTAGGCATTGGAGATATTAAAAGCTCTTCAATAGATTTTTGAAATTTAACAGAATAAAAAGATGAGACGACATTATTATAAGAATTAGTAATAACTGACATCATTATCAATCCAGGAATCATAAATTGAATATAATCAAGGCCTTCCATGGATCCAATTCTTGGACCAATCAATGATCCAAATATTACAAAATAAAGAGACATCGTTACGGCTGGAGGCACTAATGTTTGAACCCATATTCTTAAAAAACGCCTAATTTCTTTTACTGCTAAAGTCCAAAGACCAATTCTAATACTGGGGTTATTTTTCATTAGAGTTCACCATTTCAATAAATAACTCTTCAAGCCTATTTGCTTCATTTCTCATTGATTTTACCTTGATACCTAATTTGGATAGTTCGTCAAATAAGGCGTTAATCGATCTATCTTTGCTTACAGCTGCTATAAGAGTTAAAGAGTCTTCAAGTTTTATTGGAAAACCATCTATGACAGGGGCTTCTTCTAAGGGTGACTGAAGATCAAAGACAAAACCCTGAACGTTGAGTGATCCCAATAGATCTTTCATACTTGTATTAGCTACTATTTTACCATGATCAATAATTCCAATGTTTCTGCATAGCTGCTCTGCTTCTTCGAGATAATGAGTGGTAAGTATTATAGTTGTACCATTTTTATTTATTTCTTTTAAAAATGACCACATCTCTCTTCTAAGCTCTATGTCTACGCCTGCTGTAGGTTCATCAAGTATTAATAACTTTGGTTCATGAACAAGAGCTTTAGCTATCATAAGTCTCCTCTTATAACCCCCTGATAGTGTTCTTGCTTGTTGATCTCTTTTATCCCATAAGCTTAATCTTTTTAAAATATTTTCTACTCTAGGTAATGCCTCTTTTTTTGAAATACCGTAAAACCCAGCTTGGGTTACAACTATGTCTATAACTTTTTCAAATTGAGAAAAATTGATTTCCTGAGATACAACACCAAGCATCGTTTTAGCAAGTGGTGAATCTTTCTCGGTATCTACATCAAAAATTTTTACACTGCCGGATGATTTTGTTACCAATGATCCAATAATACCTATGGTAGATGATTTTCCGGCACCATTGGGGCCAAGCAAAGCATAAAAATCTCCTTCATTTACTGAAAGCGATATTCCTTTTAAGGCCTCTACTCCACCAGGATATGTTTTTTTTAGATCTGTGATCTCTAATGCGAATGCCATAGTAATTATTTTTCAGTTTTATCTAAGCCAACGACAAATATACTGAGTATTATACCAATTAATAAACCAACCCAGGCACTGAAAAAAGTTATAAAGACAGCAATTAATAACGCTGAAGCCATTTCAGAATTCTTTTTAGGAATTGCCATCGCAACATATGCACAAGCAAAACCAGTTAATATCAGGGTTAGAGATAAAGCCATTTGCATTAAAGGCTTCATTAAAGTAATGAAAGGTAAAGTGAAATAAAGAATGGGAAGTGCCATTAAATAATATGAGCCCAGACCATCAAATATTGATGGCATTTCTTTAAAG
>CAJQGY010000077.1 GCA_905478015.1 uncultured SAR86 cluster bacterium | reverse complement strand
AGTTGATTGTGCCAGGAGTAGGAGCTGCTGATATCGTTATGAATCAACTCAAAGACAAAGGGTTGGATATTCTATTGAAAGCATACAAAGGGCCTATTTTGGGTATTTGTGTTGGTATGCAAGTTTTATTTGAACACTCTGAAGAAGGTGAGACAAATTGTTTAGGTTTATTAAAAGGCAATGTTATAAAATTAAAAGGGTCGGCTGAGTGCCCTATTCCTCACATGGGATGGAATTATGCAAAATCTCAATTCGATAGTATTTCAGATTATTATTATTATGCTAATAGTTATGCAGTTATTAATTCTGAAGATCAGATCGCTTCAACAGAATATGTTGAGAAGATTTCAGCTGTAGTTAAAAAAGATAACTTATATGGATGTCAATTTCATCCAGAAAAATCTTCCCAAGCAGGATCAAATTTTTTAAAATTTTTTATAAACGCCTAATGAAAATAATCCCAGCAATAGATATTCTTGATGGTAGTTGTGTTCGTCTTCTTAAAGGTAATTTTGATAAAGTAACAATTTACGAACCCTCACCAATAAAACAAGCAAATTTTTTTAAAAATGCAGGCTTTGATTATCTTCACATAATAGATTTAAATGCTGCAAGCACAAACTCAATGGATAATCTAAATGTAATTAAAAAAATTGCATCATTGAACGGTTTGAAGATCCAAGTAGGTGGAGGAATTAGATCTATGGATCGTATTGAAATGTTGATCAATTATGGAATTGATAGAGTTATTGTTGGAACTGGAGCGGTTGAAAATAACCTTTTTCTTCAAGAAATCAGACGAAGCCAGTATGTGGATAAAATAATTTTTGCCTTGGATTTTAATATAAAAAATCAAAAGCCCATGTTATCAACTCATGGATGGTCAGTTGATTCTAAGATAAGTCTTTATGATTACTTAAAAAAGAATGATTGGATAAAAAATATTCTTGCAACAGACATAAGCCTTGATGGGACATTGAAAGGTCCTAATAAGAACATATATCAAAAAATTATAACAAATAAAAAATTTAAATTTACGGCCTCTGGTGGAATTGGAAATATTGAAGATCTATTATTTTTAAAATCAATTGGTGCTGATGAATGTGTTGTTGGAAAAGCAATTTATGAAAATAAAATATCAATGGAAGAATTAAAAAGTGTTAACTAAACGAATAATTCCATGTCTTGATGTTGCAAATGGAGATGTAGTAAAAGGTGTTGAGTTTAGAAATCACTTAAAAGTTGGATCTATTATTGAATTATCAGAACGATATAATTCTGAAGGAGCGGATGAGCTTGTTTTTTACGATATTAAAGCAAGCACAACCAACTCACTTGTCTCTAAAAAATGGATCAAAGAAGTAGCAAAAAATATCTCAATACCATTTTGCGTTGCTGGGGGGATATCAAGTATTGATGATGCAAGAGAAGTTTTAAATTCTGGCGCTGATAAGGTCTCTATAAACTCCCCTGCTATAGAAGATCCTATGTTAATTAAAAAACTTTCAAAAGAATTTGGAAGTCAGTGTGTTGTAGTTGGTATTGATACATTTAAAAATAAAAATAATTATGTTGTCTATGCAAAAACTGGTAGTGAAAAGACAAAGTATGAAACAGATCTTGAAACAATTAAATGGTTGAATATTGTTCAAGAAATGGGTGCAGGTGAAATAGTATTAAATTGTATGAACAGTGATGGTAAGAGGTCTGGCTTTGATCTCACTCAGATATTAAAACTTCAGCACTATATCGAGGTTCCCTTTATTGCATCAGGTGGAGCAGGATCATCTGATGACTTTGTTGATCTTTTTAAAAAAACTTATGCTAGTGGTGGTTTGGCAGCAAGCATATTCCATAAAAATATTATTGATATACCTGAATTAAAAAACCATCTTAAACTTAAAAATATTAATGTAAGGAATACATGATTGAAAATAATATAAAATACGATTCTAATGGGCTTGTACCAGTAGTAATACAAGATTCATCATCTTTAGATGTTCTTATGCTGGGTTACATGAATACAGAAGCTTATAAGCTTACAGTTGAAACAGGCATAGTCACTTTCTTTAGTAGGTCAAAAAAAAGAATATGGGTTAAAGGTGAGACTTCAAATAATAAATTATTAGTTGATAATATATATCTTGATTGTGATGGAGATACAATTCTTATCTCAGCATCCCCGCTAGGCCCTACATGCCATAAAGGTACAGTTACATGTTTTAACGATGAGAATATGACCAATAAAACTTTTTTATATCAATTAGAAAATATAATTGATGAGCGTATTAAAGGAGATTCTACAAATTCTTACGTCAAAGAGCTAAATCAAAAAGGTGTAAAAGAAATCGCTAAGAAAGTTACTGAGGAGGCTGGTGAAACATCAATTAGTGCAGTTACTAATGACGGTAGATTAGTAGATGAATCTGCAGATCTTTTATTCCATCTTGCAGTATTGTTAAAGAATCAAAGCTTAACTTTTAATGATGTTATTGATGAACTTAAAAAAAGAAATGTTAGTCAATAGACTTAACTTCAATATAGTCAATTTCAAACCTGCCATTTGAGGGGTTTGAAAGATTTGTGCATTGCTCATTACCGCACATTGCAGAACTATCAAGCCTACCTGAATCAAAATCACCACCAATGGCAACATTCATTATTAGATAAAAAGATTCATTGAAAGGCCAGTAATCATCCATAATTCTATTACTTGAAGAGTTAATCTCATAAAAAGGCTCAGTCATTGTATCTAAATATACCTCAATAGCATTTTCCACACGTTTAAAAGTTAATGAATGAAATGTATCTTGGAAGTTTACAGCTAGAGGGACTTGTGCATCTACTGAATATAATTCTCTTGGTGGTCCCCAGTGAACAGCAGAGCCTATTATTTGTGGGATCCTTCCCCTTGCCTCCATAATATCCATTTCACCATCTCTTGGCCATGATTTATTACCCTCTATAAAACCGTCAGGTAAAAACCAAATTGCTGGCCAGAAACCAGTTCCTGCAGGAACCTTAAAACAGGCAGTGGTTTCTGTATCTATACCTACTGAGAGACCTGTTTTGTTACTAGAACTGCTTGTAATTATTCTTGCAGAAGTATAATCAGCAACATAATTACAATCTCTATTTATACAATATGGATCTTCAAAAGGATTGGTTGTATTGTATATAGCTTGTATCACAAGCTTTCCATCTTTAATAAATGCATTTTCTGTTGAGTTTGTTTCAGGATTATAATTTTTTGCAGCATTCGGTGAGTCACTGGTGTAATACTGTTCCTCGTTATTACCCCAACCCTGAATAATTGTTCCGTTATTATCAAAAAATCCAAAGCCTTGCTGAAATGAATATATATCTGGATTAATTAAATTTGTATCAAAATTATCAATCCAGTAATCAGATGAGTCGTTGTTTGGTGTTTTACAATATGAATCTTTTTCTTCATTATATATTTCGTAACCTATTGAACCATTTGGATCAGCTTCCACATTCACTGAAACTGATGAAGTTGCGTCTTGGGTACCTGATGCCCCAGAACAAGTTAAGCTAAAAGTATAAGATCTAAGCTCAGTAAGATTTATTGAAGATGATCCCGATGTTGAGGATGTTCCAGACCAATCACCACCTCTTGTACAAGTATTTGCATTTGAGGTAGACCATGAAAGGGTGACATCGCTATTTATTACAACAAGATCACTGCTCGCAGTAAATGAATTAAAGCTTGGAGCTGTTGGAGATATTGGATTGCCAGAACCACCAGATGAAGAAGACCCTCCTCCTCCACCACATGATGAAACAATAAGTATTGATATAAGTAAAATTATTAAATTTTTCATAATTAATATTAGAAAAGTGGGTTAAATTTTATACTCGTCTGAAAGGCTTTTTATCTCTTTACGCAAGACTATTACAGCTATTAAGTTTGGTATCGTAACTAAAGCAACCACTACATAAGCTATATTCCAAACTACTTCAGTATCTATGATAGATGCTAAAAAGAAACAAAAAACATAAAGTATTCTATACCAAATAACACCTCTCTCACCAAAGATATAAGCAGTTGATCTATCTCCATAGTAAGACCAGGCAATGACTGTAGAAAATGCAAATAGCAATAATCCTATTGCAACTATATACTCACCGTACTTACCTAGAACTCCTGAAGAGAATGCTTTTGCAGTTAATTCAGCAGAGTGAATTAAAGATTTTCCACTCAGTGAAATGCCGGAAACAGCAACTTTTCCAGAAGCAATATCAACATTTCCTGAATGAAGTCCATCTGTATTATGAAAAAGGACATTTTCAGCAATAGAATTTTTATGAAGTATGGTTATGTTCTTGTTAACTAGAATACCATTAGCTATATCAAGCTCACCTGTATATGGAATTACATTTGAAGTTTGATTATATAGATAAGATTGAAGTTGTCTTACATCGTCAGGAACTGACTCATCATATATTCCATTAATTATATGTGTTGAGGTGCGATCAAAATCATTTTCAAATTTTTCAGTCCATACACCACTAGATAGAATTACAAGAGCAGTGATAGTGCAAACAACAATAGTATCAATAAAAGGCTCTAAAATAGATACCATACCTTCTTCTATAGGATTTTCTGTCTTTGATGAAGCATGTGCAATTGGAGATGATCCTTGACCTGCCTCATTGGAGTATAAACCTCTTGCAACACCATACTTCAAACTCATAGCAAAACTTGCTCCAAGAAAGCCACCGAGTGCGGACGATCCAGTAAAAACCTGACTAAAAATTGAAGTGATTGATGGAACTATATTTTCATAATTATCAAAAATTATTACCATAGAAGCAGCAATATATATAAAGCCCATAGTAGGAACTAGCTTACTGGCTATTAAAGCAATTCTTTTTATACCACCAATTATAACCATCCACAAAAGAACTGCTAAAACTAAACCTGTAGCAAACTTAGGTATTGTGAATGTTGACTCCATAACATTTGCTATGTTATTGATTTGCGGCATATTACCAGAACCAAGTGCTGTAATCATCATTAGTGCTGAAAAGGTAATGGCCAACCATTTCATGTTAAGGCCCTCTTCAATGAAATACATTGGGCCACCTGAAACTGTGCCATCTGGAAGTATGCGTCTGTATTTATGTGCTAAGGTGACTTCAACAAATTTTGTTGTCATACCAAAAATAGCTGTTATCCACATCCAAAATATTGCAGCAGGACCCCCAATCCATATAGCTAGGGCAACACCACCAATATTTCCAGTACCAACAGTACCAGATAAAGCAGTAGATAATGCTTGAAATGGAGTTGTTTCACCTTTAGTAGTATCTTTTACAAACTTGCCTGAAAGTATTCTCCATCCATGTTTAAAGTATCTAAATTGCGGGAATCTTAGATAAATAGTAAAAAATAAGCCTGTACCAATTAAAAATGCAGGAAACCACCATGAGCCACTCAAGTAACCATCAATAAATAACAAAAATTCATTAAACTTAACCATATTATTTTACCCACTCAACAAGATCTGTATAACCACCAATCAAAACATCATTAATAAATATTTGAGGCATTGTTCTGGCGGCAGGATTCCTAACTAATAGCTCTTTAAATACATCAATATCTTCGGCATTATGAAGAATATAATTAATGTTATTAGACTCAAAGTAACTTTTAGCCATTACACAATAAGAGCAGTTAGATTTTGAATAAATTTCTACTTTTTCAAACATAAATAATCCTTGCAATACAAACACTAAATTAAGATGATTTATCTTATAATATATTTGTAATTTAATCATGCGGGAGCACTAAATAATGTCTTTATTCAATTTAAATAATAAAAATGCCCTCATCACAGGATCATCAAAAGGCATTGGTAAATCAATTGCGCTAAATTATGCAAAGTTAGGCGCTAAGGTAATAATTTCAAGCAGAAATCTTGATGCCTGTGAAAAAACAGCAAATGAAATTAATAAAGAGGTTGGTAAACATTTAGCTTTTCCGATTGCAGCCAATATCAGCCATGAAGATCAATTAGATTATTTGGTCACAAAAACAAGAGAGATGCTTGGGCAAATAGATATTTTAATATGTAATGCAGCAACAAATACCCATATGGGTTCAATGCTTGATATGCCCATAGAAGCATTTGATAAGGTTATGAATAATAATATTAGATCAAATCAAATACTCAGTAATTTAGTAATACCAGAGATGGTAGAAAGAAATGATGGGGCAATTATTATAATATCTAGTATTGCAGCTTTACGAGGAACATCTATTCTTGGTGCTTACAATATCAGCAAGGCTGCTGATGTGATGATTGTAAAAAATATTGCAGCGGAATTTGGAAAAAATAATATAAGAGCAAACTCAATTGCTCCTGGTTTAATCAAAACTGATTTCGCTAAAGATCTTTGGAATAATCCAGATATTCTTAAAACTGTACTTAAGACTACCCCTATGAGAAGAATTGGTTCGCCTGAAGAAATCGCTGGTGTTGCAGTTCTATTGGGATCTAAGGCTGGTGAATATATTAATGGGCAAACAATCGTTGTAGATGGAGGAACTACTGCTGTCTAAAGGAAGTTTTTATATCACTAAACAAATAGTTAAAAATATGTGTTTCATTTATTGACTTAACTTTATAAAAGTTAAATTTTAAATCATTAATATCGTTAATAATATTTGATATCTTTAAGTTGCTAAACAAAAACTTATTAAATTCTGAGTAAACTCCACCAAGCTCTCTATTACATAACTTTGAAGAAAGTAAAATCTTTAAAACTTCAATTGTAAAGTTAAGTTTTTCAATCATAGTGAGATCATAATCACCAAAGTCTTTTATAAATTCATTTTGAGTTAACTTATCTCCAAGATATAAAGAGAAAAGCTGGATGAATTCTCTAAATATTTTTGCATTATCTGTATTGATAGCATCTAAAATTTGTATAGGGGTGTAATAGCTAGGAAAATCTAATGAGCTAAAATCAGATAAACCTTGATCATTAAGCCAATGATCAACCTCTTCTCTTGACGGGTTTTTAATATTAATAGTCTGGCACCTACTATAGATAGTAGATTTAAGTGAATGAGGCCTGCTAGTTGTAATTAATATGTAAGAGAATGCTGCTGGTTCCTCTAATGATTTAAGCAAGGCATCTTGTGCTGCTAATGTCATGTTATCAACATTATGCAAAAGCAGAACTTTATTATTTGAAATTGAAGGAGTTAAATTCAAAAAACTAATAGCATCTCTCTTACCTTTTTCAGAATCCCATTTGTCATCTTTGCGCCTACTAATGTCACCAACTTTTATAACGTCTTTATCTAGCTCATAAAAATCAGGATGATTTTTTGAATCAATTAATTTTGAATGTTCATTTAAAACAGATTCATTCAACTCATGAAGTAATATATGTTTAGAAAGATCCTTTACAAGTGATCGTTTTCCTACCCCTTCTGGCCCATTTATAATTAATGCATGAGGAAAGCTGCTTAGAGGTAAATGTATTAAATTTTGATTAATCCATGGATACTTTGAAGAGTTCATAATAAAAGCTCAACTGAAGAGATAATTTGATTATGAATAAGAGATTGAGATTGATTAGCATTAATAACCTTAACTCTGTCTGGGTCATTAGAAGCGATATTTAAATATCCATTCCTAACTTTATTAAAAAAATCTAAGCCAGATAACTCAATTCTATCTTTTTTATCATTTGATTTTCTTTTAAAGCCATCCTCAACATCAAGATCTAACAGAAAAGTTATTTTTGGTATGGGGCACTTAGTGAATTCAATTAAATTATAAATGAAATCTTTAGAAAGACCTCTACCATAACCTTGATATGCAATGGAAGCATCATAATACCTATCAAACAGAATGATGTCGTAGTTACTATTAACAATTTTTTCATTAATAAGCTGAGCTCTTGCTGAAAACATTAATAATAGCTCAGTTTCATTTGCTAAAGATATGTCATTAGATAATAAGATATCTCGAATTTTT
Source organism: uncultured SAR86 cluster bacterium (assembly GCA_905478015.1). Taxonomy (GTDB): domain Bacteria; phylum Pseudomonadota; class Gammaproteobacteria; order Magnimaribacterales; family D2472; genus CAJQGY01. The sequence goes on along the minus strand of CAJQGY010000077.1, from coordinate 1,072 downwards.
TCACTTGCTTTAGTTGATCCAGGCTCCCTTAATATAATTGTTTTAAGGTTTCTTTTCTCAAACCAATCTTTTAATAGATTAATTTGAGTAGATTTACCAACGCCTTCTATACCCTCAAAACTTATAATCATTTATCGAGCCCTAATCTTTTAATAGCTTTTTTATGCTCATCATAAGTTTTTGAAAAATAATGAGAGTTCTTTGAGTCAGCAACAAAGTATAAATATTCACCAGGAGAGCTTAAAATTGCTGCGCTTATAGATGACTTTGATGCAAATGCTATTGGTGATGGAGGGAGACCTTTGTTCATATATGTATTATAAATATTTCTTTTGTTAAGAATATCAGACTTTTTAATATCTCCATCAAAATTTGGTAATAGGCCATAAATAATTGTTGGATCAGCTTGAAGTCTCATGTTTTTAGCAAGTCTTGATAAAAATACGCTTGCTATTAGATGTTTTTCATCATGATTGCCTGCTTCTTTTTCAATTATTGAAGCAAGAATAATTGCCTCATATTTAGTGTTTAGTAAATTATTATCAGGTTTTTGTGGCCAAATAGAATCTACAAAATCCACAAGGCTTTTATAGCTTTCATTAAAAATATTAAAAGAGTTATATCCTTTGTAATAATAATAAGTGTCTGGTAACAGCATGCCCTCTTTGTTTGCTTTGCTGGCAATACAATTTAAATAAGAACAATCATTGTTAAGCATTGAATTATTAACAAGCGTTTCAAGCTCATATATATTTGTGCCATCAAGAATTGTTATAGATCTTTGATAATATTTACCCTGGTGCAAATCATTGATAATATCAGCAAGGCTTTTATCTTTAATATTATATTCGCCGGCTTTAAAAGATTTTATATTCAATTTATGTAAATGAAATCTTAATAAAGTCTTATTGGTAAATGACATTGGAATGATCTTGCTTATAGAAGCTGAAATAGACTCTCCATCAGATATATCTAATAATTCTAAAGATACATTTTTATAATTTAGAAATGAAAAATAAGGACCAACAAATAATAGAGGCATTATTAAAAAAGTGAATACTAAAATTTTATA
>CAJQGY010000076.1 GCA_905478015.1 uncultured SAR86 cluster bacterium | reverse complement strand
CTCGTCGATGTTTCGGATAATTTAAAAGATCTTGATAATCCAAACATTGACCTTGCACTAGCAAAAGCTGAGTTCTTAAATAATCCTATATATCAAAGTCTTATTATCAGTGATGACGGAAATACAACAGCTATACAAATAAATCTAAAAGATAATGAAAATTACAATAATTTAATAGATAGAAGATATATATCACTTGAATCAGGGGATGATAAATCTGTCAGTAGGTTAAATATTGAAATTTCAAAACTCAATGACGATATCTCAAAACAGAATATTGAAACTATAAAGGCTATAAGAGAAACAATTTCTTCTTTTAAAAATTATGGAACTATTTATCTTGGTGGTCCCTCCATGATTGCTACCGATATGATGACATTCATACAAGATGATTTAATTGTCTTTGGAATTGGCGTTGCCATTGTTTTTGCATTAATGCTTTACTTATTCTTCGGAAATATTTGGTTTGTATTTTTGCCATTAACTAATGCGTTTTTAGCAACATTTTCCACTGCTGCATTTCTTGGTTTTATGGATTGGAAAATTAGTGTTGTATCATCAAACTTTATTGCCCTTTTATTGATATTAACTATTTCCTTAACAGTGCATGTTTTAGTAAAGTTTAACGAATTAAAAGATGAAATTTCTTCAAGGCAAAAAAGGCTAGATACTACATTAAAACAAATCATAGCCCCGTGTTTCTTTGCTGCTTTTACAACTGGAATTGCTTTTATGTCTTTGCTGACCGGTGATCTGAAGCCAGTAATAGAATTTGGCAAGATGATGACTGTAGGAATACTATTTGCATTCATGACAACCTTTACCTTTATTCCTAGTGCTTTAATGCTAATTAAAAATACAAACACAAAGGATGTTTTAAGGCTTCATAGAATTACAGGTATCTTTTACAGGCTTTCTAAAAGGAATCATATTTATATTTTTACATTTTCTATAGTAATGGCATGTCTTCTATCCTTTGGAGCGACAAAATTAGAAGTTGAAAATAAATTTATAGATTATTTTGATAGTTCTACAGAAATATACAAAGGAATGCTAAAGATAGATAAGGATCTAGGAGGCACAGCAACACTTGATATTATAATCTCCGAGCCCACAGAGAGTTTTATTGAAGATGCTGCTGAGGATGATGATCTTTTTATTGATGATTTATTTGAAGATGAGTCTTCTAATGCATCTGGTTATTGGTGGAATATCTATAGCTTATCAAAACTCGAAGATATTCATGATTACTTAGATTCTAAGGACGAAATAGGAAAGGTTTTAAGTGTTGCAAGTGGGATTAAGCTTGCCAGAGAAATTAATGAAGGCGAAGATCTTAATGATCTTGAATTGGCCTTATTAAGGTCAGTATTGCCAGAAGACATAAAAGATACATTGCTATATTCCTACATTAACGAAGATGATTCAGTTGTAAGAATTTCAACAAGAGTTGTTGAAACTTCATCTGGTTTAAATAGAAATAATTTAATTAAAGAAATTGAATATGATTTAATTGAAAAGTTTAACCTTGATGAGGATCAGTTTGAGATTACAGGGCTTGCAGTTCTTTATAATAATATGCTGCAGTCACTATTCGCAGCTCAAATTGGTTCTATATCAATTGTGTTTGCTGTTATTGCTTTAATGTTTTTAGCAATATTTAAAACCTTCAAGGCAATGATAGTAGGCCTCATTCCAAATGTGTTTGTTGCACTATCAGTTATTGGTACATTAGGACTTCTTGGACTTCCGCTAGACATAATGACAATTACAGTGGCAGCAATAAGCGTAGGTATGGCTGTAGATAACACCATTCATTATATGTATAGATATAAAAAAGAAATGAAAAAAACAAAAGACCCAATGGTATCTATGCGAAATTCTCATATAAATGTTGGAAGAGCTTTATTTTATACAGCAGCTACAATTTCTATTGGTTTTTCAATACTAGCTTTTTCTAATTTTTTTCCAACAGTGCTATTTGGAATTTTTACTAGCATGGCATTAATTATTTCTTTTATATCATCACTAACATTACTTCCAAATTTATTAGTCAAATTCAATCTTTTCAAATAGTATTAGCTTATGGGTCCTTTAAATGGTATCAAGATAGTTGAATTTGCTGGCATAGGCCCAGGACCATTTTGCGGAATGGCTCTTGCTGATCTTGGGGCTGAAGTTATAACTATTAATAGAAATAATGAAAAAGGCATTTACAATAAATTTGATATTCATAATAGATCTAAGTATTCATTAACTGCAGACCTTAAAAACATCTCCTCAAGAGATGAAATCCTTAAATTAATATCTCAAGTAGATGGATTGATTGAGGGGTATAGGCCTGGAGTAATGGAGTCTTTGGGTTTAGGTCCTGATGATTGTTTTAATGTTAATTCGAAGCTTGTATATGGAAGAATGACAGGTTGGGGCCAAGACGGTCCTATGTCTAAAAATGCAGGGCATGATATTAATTATATTTCGCTAACTGGTGCTCTTGGCGCTATGGGTAGAAATGATTCTCCTCCATCACCTCCTCTAAATTTAATTGGTGACTATGGTGGCGGAGGCATGCATCTTGCTCTTGGCATGACCGCAGCATTTATTCATCAAATTAAAACGGGAGAGGGTCAGATTGTTGATTCTGCAATGATTGATGGGACGTCTATGTTAATGAGTTTTTTTTATTCTTTTAATCAGATGGGTTATTGGGAAGATGCTAGAGGATCTAACTTACTAGATGGAGCTGCACATTTCTATGACACCTATGAATGTGCTGATGGGAAATTTTTAGCCATTGGTTCAATTGAGCCGAAATTTTACAGTATTTTTTTAGAAAAACTTGGTATTAAAGATAGTGAATTCTTGGATCAAATGGATAAAACTAAATGGCCTGACCTTAAAATTAAAGTGGCAAAAATAATCCTTACTAAAGATAGGGATGATTGGGCATCAATATTTAAAAATACAGATGGCTGTGTAACGCCAGTACTTTCTCTTTCTGAGGCTCCTTTGAATGAGCATAATGTTGCAAGGAGCACATTTACTTCCCTTGACGGGGTAACTCAGCCAAAACCATCTCCAAGATTTTCTAAATCTAAATTAGATATTAGACACAACTCTAGAGAGAAGGGAGCAGATACCTCAAGCTTGATAGAAAAATTTAATCTAGACCCAAAAGCTTTTAGTTAAAGAACTTAATTGCATTATTATATGTCTGGTCTATAAGGGTTTCTTTATCAATATCTAATAACATAGAAACCTCATTAGCTATATGAGGTAAAAAAGAGGGCTCATTCCTGTTTCCCTTTGTTTTAATATTTCTTGGTATTAAATAAGGACAATCAGTTTCTATCATCAGCTTTTCAATAGGAATGCTTTTAACGGTCTCTCTAAGGACATGGTTTCTCCTTTCATCACATATCCAACCAGTTAGACCAACAAAAAAGTCATATTCCAAATATTCGTCTAGCTCATTTTTAGAACCGGTAAAGCAGTGAACAACACACTTGGGTAGGTAATCTTTATATTTTTTTAATATTTTAATAAAGTCATTATGCGAATCTCTTTGATGAAGAAATAATGGTTTACTGTGTTTAATAGCGATTTTTATTTGCTCCTCAAAAGCATATATTTGATTCTCGTAAGATGAAATATTTCTAAAAAAATCTAGACCAGTTTCCCCAACAGCATTAGGTTTATGCATCAAGATAATATTCTCTAAGTGCTCGGGCGTTTCTTCATTAAAATCATTTGCATGATGGGGATGAATACCAGATGTAAAAAAACAATTACCAGTATATGAATTCTTTATTTTTAAAATTTTGTCTATATCTTTTATCTCTGCAGATACTAATAAAAACTTGTCAACATTGTTACTAATTGCATTTATGATTACGTCATCTAAATCCTCATCAAATCTATCACTCGTAAAGTTACATGCTATGTCAAATAATTTATTCATAATTTTAAGTTTTATATATCTCTAATTATGAACTAAAATCATGAAACATGAATCAATTTAAAAAATTCCAATCAGCTATTTCTGTTAAAAAACTATCTAATAGCTTATTTAAAATAACGCCAAACAAAGATTATTTTGTAGGCAAGACACCACATGGCGGATATCTAAAAGCAGTTATGAATAATGCTTTGATTTCATGTTTACCTCACTCCATATCTATCAGCTCATCTATCCAATATTTAGATAGAACAGAAGCAAAAGAAGTATTTTTAGAAGTAGATATTCTTAAAATTAGCAGAGGAAGTTCATCTGGTTTTGTAAAACTAATCCAAGATGAAAAAGTATGCGCAACACTTACAGGGACATGCTCTGACTTTGAACATATGAAGGGCTTTGATGGTCTGAATACACCTCTTCCTAAAATCTTTGATGATGAAAATCACGATAATTATAAAAGCTTAAATTATGACATGATCTCCAAAGGGTTTACGCCATCATTTATTAAACAGCTTGATTGTAAAATTAACCCCAAGCATGCTTGGTGGGACAGAGAAGAAAATAATAATCATGCAGAGGCAAGATGTTCAGCTTTCCTTGAGATGTCTGGAGGAATCCCTGATCAATTCTGCCTTTTCTATTATTCAGATATTCTTCCGCCAGTTGTTTCAAATAAATATGGTGCATTAGGATGGATACCAACAATCACTTTAACAACCCATATCCGGATGATGCCCACAACCTCAAAGCTATTTGCAGACTTTAATGCTTCTGATATTAGAAAAGGTTACTTTGAGCAAGATGCAAGAATTTGGGATTTGAATGGAAATTTTGTTGCTTCAAGCAGACAACTGACTAGAATACTTAAGTCAGATGAAAAATTATCAAAATACAGGGAATAAAGATGCAATTTAAAGGAACTAAAAATTATATAGCAACAGAAGATCTAAGTTTAGCTGTTAATGCAGCAGCAGCGCTGGAGAGACCCTTGCTTATCAAAGGTGAACCAGGTACTGGAAAAACTCTTCTTGCAATAGAGGTAGCCGATGCCTTGGGATTAGAGCTAATCGAATGGCATATCAAATCAACCACCAAAGCTTCACAAGGACTATATGAATATGATGCCGTAACAAGGCTTAGAGACTCGCAGCTTGGTGATGAGAGGGTTAAGGATATAGCAAATTATATTAATAAAGGTAAATTATGGGAGGCATTTGAATCTGATAAACAGGTTGTTTTGCTCATTGATGAGATTGATAAAGCTGATATAGAGTTTCCTAATGATCTTCTTCAAGAAATAGATAGAATGGAATTCTTTTGTTACGAGACTGGCAAAACCATTAAAGCTAAACATAGGCCTTTGATCATAATGACTTCTAATAATGAAAAAGAGTTGCCAGATGCATTTTTAAGAAGATGCTTTTTTCACTATATACAATTCCCAGATAGACAAACTATGAACAAAATTGTTTCCGTACATTATCCAAAGATTAAAAAGAAGCTTGTTAACGAGGCTCTGGAGATATTTTTTGACCTTCGTAAAATTCCTGGACTTAAAAAGAAACCATCAACCTCAGAATTAATTGATTGGTTAAAATTATTACTGTCAGATGATATGCCTGATGAGATTCTAAAAAATGCAGATTCATCTAAAGCAATTCCTCCTTTATACGGTGCTTTATTGAAAAATGAGCAAGACGTGCAACTTCTAGAAAGATTGGCATTTATGTCTAGAAGAGAATCTGCTTCATCGAAATAAATGCTTATAAATCTTTTTCAAACCGTAAGATCTTCTGGTGTTCCATGCTCACTTAGAGAGTTATTAGATCTTCTTGGCGCTCTTGAAAAACAATTGGTCTATGCAAATATTGATGATTTCTATTACTTATCAAGAGCAATACTTGTAAAAGATGAAAAACATTATGATAAGTTTGATAAAGCTTTTGATATTTATTTTAAGGGTATAGAAAAATTAGAAGATATTTTCCAAGCTTTGATTCCTGAAGACTGGTTAAGAAAAGCATTTGAAAAAGAATTAGATCCAGAAGAGCTAAAAAAGATTAAATCTCTTGGAGGTCTAGATAAATTGCTTGAAGAGTTTAAAAAAAGATTGGAAGAACAAAAGGATAGGCATGAAGGTGGTAACAAATGGATTGGTACTAATGGAACTTCACCTTTTGGACATGGCGGCCAAAACCCAGAAGGAATAAGAGTTGGGGGAGAGGGCGGTCAAAAATCTGCTGTAAAGGTATGGGAACAAAGACAATATAGCAATCTGGATGACTCTATCATTATTGGAACTAGAGAAATGAAGATGGCCTTAAGACGCCTTAGAAAATTTGCCAGACATGGCAATGATCTTGAGCTAGATATGGATGGAACTATAAAATCAACCGCCAAAAATGCAGGATATCTAGATATTAAAATGGTTCCTGAAAGATCTAATGCCGTTAAGGTGATTGTTCTTTTTGATGTTGGTGGCTCAATGGATCCATACATAAAGATTTGTGAAGAGCTTTTTTCAGCAATTAAAACAGAATTCAAGCATCTAGAATATTTCTATTTTCATAACTCTATTTATGAATCTGTATGGAAAGATAACAGAAGAAGATCGCAAGAGAGATTCCTTGTTCAAGACATCATTAATAAATATTCATCTGATTACAAAATTATTGTTGTGGGTGATGCCACAATGGCTCCTTATGAAATAACCAATTCAGGTGGAAGTATTGAGCACTGGAACGAGGAACCCAGCGTAACCTGGATTAATAGACTTTCAGAGCATTTTAATAACATGGCTTGGCTAAATCCTGTTCCTGATGACCACTGGGACTATTCATCATCTGTTTGTATTTTGAAAGACTTATTCGACGATAGAATGTATCCTTTAACTTTAAAAGGTTTAGAAAACGCAATGGGAGAGTTAACTAAATGAATGCAGTAAATAATAGTAAAGGAATTAAATGGGGACCATTTACGTTGAGGATACCATTTATACATATTAAATTTAGGGCTGGTGAGTTTTTTCAAGGAATGGTAATTTCAGGAGCTACAGCTTTTGCAGCAGTTCCTGTTGCAATGGGTCTTGGTCTTAGTTTTGAAGATGGTATCGCTTTAAGTTTTATTGCTGGAACATTGATCGCATCTGGTCCTATATTGTTTGGAGAACCAATGGCCCCAGGGTGGATAACACCTGCACTGCCAATTGTAATTGCAGCTTTTGCTGCTAAAGGGCAATTTACTGGCGTATATGATGTAACAACTTTCCATTATATGGCAGCAATATGTATTGAATTTACTCTTCTAATTTTCATATTAGGTGTAACTGGTTGGGGTAAAAAATTAATACAAATTATTCCAAATGGTTTAAAGGCAGGAATTATTCTTGGCGCAGCTCTTGCAGCATTCTATCAAGTATTTGTAACTGATTTAGATAAGCTATTACTTCAACCAATTTCAATGTTTGTTGCAATTTCTGTTTGTGTTATTACTACTTTCTCAGATCCGTTTAAAAAACTTGCTGCAAATAATAGGTTTTTTAGTAAATTAGGTTCACTAGGTCTTCTTCCCGGATTTGTTCTTGCAGCCTTTGTAGCTTTCTTATGCAATGAAGTAACATTCAATATTGAATGGGGTTTTAAAATTCCCGATGTAGTATCCCTTTTTAATAAAACATCACCACTTGCTATTGGCTTTCCTCCAATAGAAATGTACATAGAAGCAATTCCCTTAGTTGTAATTGGCTATACTCTTCTATTTGGTGATTTAATTACTGCAAATGAAGTTTTAAATGACGCTCAAAAGTCTAGACCAGATGAAAAGCTTGATATTGATCTTAATAGATCACATCTTTCTATAGCGGCAAGAAATCTAATAGGTCTATTAATCAATCCCTTTTTTCCAACACAAGGAGCATTATGGACAGGTGTTCATGTAGTTGTAGTTGAGAGATGGAAAAAAGGCTTTAAAGAAATGCCATCAATATTTGATGGTCTGGGCTCATATTATTTAATGGCACTTCCCATTCTTTATTTCACTTTACCTTTCATTACTTTAATGAAGCCTTTAATGCAAATGGCCTTATCTCTAACCCTGATATTAACTGGTTTTGCTTGTGCATATGTTGCGATGGCAATTCCTAAGAAGAATTCTGAAATGGCTTCAGCATTATTAATTGCTGTCTTTATAACTTTTTTCAGTGCCTGGGTTGGTTTATTAATTGGTATAATACTCAGTATATTTGTCGTTGGCTTAGATAAAACTGAAAAATAATTACTATGGCATTCGCATTAG
>CAJQGY010000075.1 GCA_905478015.1 uncultured SAR86 cluster bacterium | reverse complement strand
GTCCCTGCCTTTGTGATGCCTCCAATGAATAATCATGGAAATTACGTAATAAGCCTTGGTAATCTTTGTAGGTGGTTAGCGGAACAAGCTGAAAATTTAGGAGTTGAAATATTTCCAGGTTTTCCTGCAAGTAAATTGATCTATGAAAATGATAAAGTTGTTGGAGTACAAACTGGCGACATGGGCATATCAGCTAATGGAGATATTAAACCAGGACATGAACCAGGAATTATCATTAAAGCAAAATACACTGTGTTAAGTGAAGGTTGTAGAGGTCATCTAGGTAAGGAAGTTATTAATAAATACAATCTTTCAGAAGGAAAGGATCCTCAGCACTATGGTATCGGTTTTAAAGAGGTTTGGAAGTTAAAAGAAGGAATTCATGAACCTGGATTAGTAATGCATACAAATGGATGGCCTACTCCATTTGATACGCCATCTGGATCATATCTCTATCATGGAGAAAATAATGAAGCTTATATAGGATATGTAATCCCGCTGGATTATACAAATCCATCCTTAAGCCCTTTTGATGAATTTCAAAGATGGAAAACTCACCCTGCTATAAAAAAATATTTAGAAGGAGGAGAAAGACTTTCTTATGGTGCTAGAGCACTTATTAAAGGCGGTCTTCAATCTTTGCCAAAAATGCAATTTCCTGGTGGTCTTATTACTGGAGATAATGCAGGCACTCTTAATTTTTCAAAAATAAAAGGTTCTCATACAGCTATGAAGTCAGGTTTAATTGCTGGTGATCATATTTTTGAAAATATCAATAGTGATATTCAAACTGACATTTCATATGACGATAGGATACAAAGTTCATGGATATACACTGAACTTTATAAGTCTAGGAATTTTGGTCCTATATTTCACAAGTTTGGTGCATTGTTGGGAGCTTTTTTAAATGCATTAGACCAGTTTATATTTAGAGGAAAACTTCCTTTTACTTTAAATAACCCAGTACCTGATCATGAGTGTCTGAAAAAATCATCTGAAGTAACTAAAATAGAATATCCAAAACCAGATGGTATTTTTTCATTTGATAAACTTTCTTCTGTATATTTATCGAATACGAATCATGAAGAAGATCAACCGTGCCATTTACAGCTCAAAGATCCATCTATACCCATAGCTATAAACCTGCCTATGTATGACGAACCAGCTCAAAGATATTGTCCTGCAGGTGTCTATGAGGTTGTTAGAAAAGATGGTGAAGATAAGTTCGTTATTAATGCTCAGAACTGCGTTCATTGTAAAACATGTGACATAAAAGACCCTTCTCAAAATATTAAATGGGTAACACCAGAGGGTCCAGGCGGTCCTAACTACCCAAATATGTAATTGAATATAATCTTAATTAAATTGATTGGAGAATAAATATGAAAAATAACAAAGCTTTAACCTTAATAATAATAATTACATGCATTAACTTATTGTTATGGACTACATCTAAAAATACTAAAGATGGCTCAGTTGTTGATATAGATTTTGAGAATTACTTAGCGGCATCTTGGGAAAGCGGTCTGGCAGATTCACCCATATATGCGACGATGCTTGGTGATAAAAGATTCAATAAAGAGATTGTTTCTAATTCAGCTGATGAGATAGAAAAAAGGAAGCTTGAAGCCATAGATTCATATGCAGAGTTTAAAGCTTTTAATATTGAAGATTTATCAGAAGGTAATAAATTAAATTACATGATCTTAGATCAAGATTTTAGACATGCTGTAGAGTCTAATAAGTACCCTTCTCACTTCATGAATTTAAATCAAAGAGGAGGAATTCAATCATTCTATGAAACTGGATCAAGAATGGTGTTTAGTTCTTATCAAGATTATAAAGATTGGTTAATAAGATTAAATAAATATTCATCAAATGTTAAAAATGCTAATGATAACTATAAAAAAGGTTTAGAGCTTGGTTATACGCAGCCTAAACATATAACCACATATGTTCTTGAGCAAATAGAATCAATGGTAGCGGCAGAAATTAGCAATAATCCTTACTTAAAAGTTTTTAAAGAGGCTTCATTAGAAGTAATAACTGAAGAACAGAAAAATGAGTTAGTGCTAGAAGCAAAAGAGTTGATTGAAAACTCATTGAATCCTGCTTACTCTGACTTAGCAAAATTTTTAAGGAATGAGTACATTCCTAACTCTAGAAATTCTATAGGACTTAAAGATGTCCCAAATGGTAGTGAATGGTATGAGTATTTGGCTAGATACCATACAACAACTAATTTAACTCCGGATGAGATACATGAAATTGGTTTAAAAGAAATTAAAAGGATACGCTCTGAAATGGAAGAAATAATTGCTTCTGTAAAATGGGATGGAGATTTTAATTCTTTCTTGAATTTCCTGAGAACTGATAAACGTTTCTATTATGATAATGCGGAAGATTTATTTGATGCTTATTTGATAATGTCTAAAAAAATTGATCCATTATTACCAATGATTTTTAAAGACTTTCAAAAAGCTCCATACGGTGTAACGGAGATACCAATGGAATCAGCCCCATATACAACTACTGCTTATTACAACTCACCAAGCAAAGGTAGGCCTGGTTATTACTATGTTAATTTATACAAACCTGAATCAAGACCCAAGTATGAGATACCTGTCTTAAGTGTTCATGAAGCAGTGCCAGGACATCATTTTCAAATATCTATTGCGCAAGAGATGGAAAATGTTCCAGAATTTAGAAAACATCAATCTTTTACATCTTTTGTTGAGGGCTGGGCTTTGTATAGTGAAGAGTTAGGAGAACACATGGGTCTCTATGATGATCCCTATGATAAATTTGGTCAGCTAACTTATGATATGTGGAGAGCAATTAGGTTAGTTGTAGATACTGGCATGCACTATAAAGATTGGACAAGAGATGATGCAATCAACTTATTTGTAAACAATACAGCAAAATCTATTTTAGATATAGAAAATGAAGTTGATAGATATATAGCATGGCCGGGACAAGCTTTAGCTTACAAAATTGGACAATTAAAAATTCTTGAACTTAGAACAAAAGCTGAAACTGAATTAGGTGAAAAATATGACATTAAGGATTTCCATTACGAAGTTCTTAAAAGAGGATCAGTGCCGTTATCTGTTTTAGAAACTTATATTAATGAATGGATAGAGTCTGAGAAATAGTTATTTTTTTTGTTTGCATTTGTTGCTGCAATAAATAACATTAGCCCAGTCTCTTTCCCATTTTTTTCGCCATACAAAATCTAATTTACAAACTGGACAAGTCTTTTTTGGTAAATTAGATTTTTTAATTGATTTTGCCAACAGGTATTTCCGCTTTAAAAGAATTGATATAAAGAATATTATTTTTAACAAAGCCCTCATTGGTAGCAAAGTTTAGAAATCGATAATATGTACTTCTATTAAGGAAACCTTCGATATTATCTGGCCTTACAAGAACAATTGGTAAGTGAACAGACTCAAACTCTTTAAGGTAAACGCTATGTTTGGAATCTAGCTTAAATGAATAATCAAAATTTGTATGAAGTACTATATTTTTATTTGCATCAATATCAAAATCATTAATTACATAAGGTGCTATTTCAACCCTCACAGGAACTTTCTCTGCTGGTGTTACAAGAAAATAATTACCGCCATCATTTCTTAAAACTTTGGAAAAGAGTTTTACAATCTTTTTATTTTTAATAAGAGAGCCATTATAAAACCAGTTACCATTTCTATCTATATGCATCTCTTGACCAATACATAGATCAGGATTCCAGGAGTTAACTGGTGGGAATACATCGTCACTAAAATCTTTAATATCTTTGCTGAGTTTAGAAATATTCATAAATTGAAGTAAAGATTATATATAGGCCTATCAATGAGAGAATTAAAGAAAATAATGATTTAATAAAAAAATTATTATATATATTTACATATTTAAATTTACTTGAGGTAAGTATTAGGCTTAGCAATGAAAACCAAACAGCTGTAGTTAATGAAAAGTATATAGGGTAAAGATAAAAATAAATTCCATCTAGACTCTCTATGAGAATAGTAAATAAACTTACAAAAAAGATAAAAGCCTTTACGTTGAATAAATTTGTAATCAGTCCAACCATAAAATTATTTTGTAAATTTTGATCAGTATTAATTGTTTCTGTATTTGAAAGAAACATAGATACGCCTATATAGAAAATATAAGAACCACCAATAATACTGATTAATATTTTCAATGCTGGATAATTTAAAATTATTAAAGAAATACCACTCACAGCTAATATGCAATGAATAAAAATACCTAACCCTATTCCAAGAGCGGTGAATATTCCTGACTTCCTTCCATGAGTTGAGCATTGTTTTATAATTATTGCAGTGTCAGGACCTGGGCTTGTCAAAGCAATAAAATAGGCTATAGATGAAGATAAAAACATTTAACTAATAACTCTTGGTTCAATTTCCAAATTTATATTAAAGAAATATTTAACTTTGGCTTGAATTGTTTCAGCAAAGTTTAATACATTTTGTTGAGTTGCATTTCCATTTGTTGTTAATACTAAATTATGTTGTTTAGATAAAAAAACATTTTTATTTTCCGGAAGTTGATTCTTTATTAGCTGAATCAGCCTAGCAGCTCCAACTTTAACTAAGCCATTTTCAAGCTCCCAGATAATTAAATCAGACAAACTGAAATAGTCTGTATTGATTGTATTAACATCAATTATTGGATTTTTAAAAAAACTACCTACATTTGGTTCTATTTTTGGATTTGGAAGAATATCTAGTCTAATTTGAGAAACTAATTTTGCTATTATTTTTGGGCTAAGGAATTTTTTATCAAGACGCAATTCATTTACTTTATCTAGTAAGGATTTGTATGTAAGACTCAATTTTTTATCAAGATTTGATTTAAATTCTATATGTGTAATTATCTTAGCCGATTCTTTAAAAAGAGAATCTCTATATCCAAAATTACATTCATCAGAATATAAGGAATTAAAAGATCCTACCTGTAAATCAAAAAAATAAACTTTATAAATTAGAGGCTCTACATCCACTCCATAAGCTCCGATATTTTGGATGGGCGCTGCTCCAACTGAGCCAGGAATTAATGACAGATTTTCAAAACCATATATATCATTCATGACAGCATATTGAACTAAATCATTCCAGTTAACAGATGACCCTACTCGAATTAAATCTGACTTTCTTTCAATTGATTTAAAATTTAATGAAACTACTAACCCCTTATATCTATCAGGAGGAATAATATTGGTGCCCTCTCCTAAAATAAAGTAATCAATTTTTTTAGATTCAATAAAGTCGTGAAGGGTTTGGAGCTCACTAAGATTATTAACGGTAACGCCATAATCAGAAACAGAGTGAATTTGTAATGAATTATGGATCCTATAATTCTCTTCAATCTTCATTGTTGATATATTTAATTGCAGATTGAACATCATCCTTTGTATCAATTCCTGGTGGAATATTAATATCAAATTTTGATATATGAATTTTAAAACCATTATCAAGAAATCGAAGTTGTTCTAATTTCCTTTCAATTTCATTGGGAGTAGGCTTTAGTTCAATTAGTTTTCTTAAAATAGCCATAGAATATCCATATATTCCAATATGTTGGTAGTATTGAGTCCCATCAACGTAGTCTATATTTCTTAAAAAATCTACAGCACATGATTGATCATCAATAATTGCTTTTACGCAGTTAGGGTCAGTAATAAGCGATCTTTTAGTTATCCTATGTGCAGCGGTTACAATTTGTGAGGTATTTTTTTTATACGTCTCGATTAATCCATTAACAACCTCTATGGGCATAAACGGCTCATCGCCTTGTAAGTTTATAATTAAAGCATCATCTTCTAACTCTAGCTTTTCAGCTGCCTCATATACTCTATCAGTTCCGGATATATGATTAGGACTTGTAAGAATGACATCAGATGTTAAAGGTTTTATATGTTCTTTGATAATGACTGAATCTGTAGCAATATAAACTTTAGTAGATGTTAATAAAGCATTCTCATAAACCCTTTGTATTAATGATTTTCCAGAAATATCAACTAAAGGTTTATTTATAAGTCTAGTTGAGCCTATTCTAGAAGGTATGATTATAAATGTATTTAAAGACATCTTTAATTAGGTAATTTTTTTAACCTTTGATCTAATTCATTAATAAATTGATTGGAAAGATCTGCATCAACGGTTAAGTACCAAATTTTATTATTATTAAAATGCTTGCATTTAGACGCATCTTTTTCAGTCATTAATATTGGATGATGGTCTAAGAAATGCAAATCAGTTGTTGCGTATTTATGATGGTCAGGGAAAGGATGTTTAGTAAGATCAAAGCCTAACCTGCTAAGGGTATCAAAGAATCTTCCAGGATTGCCCAAGCCGGCCACAGCATGAACTTCTTTATGCATCGGCCATTGGTCAATTGGATATGACTTACCGCTATTTAAATGGACAAATCTTGAAGGACTAATGTTCATTAAGATTTCGGCTCCTTCTGTAGGACCACTATTATTTACAATAAAATCAGCGTCCTTTAATCTTTTTTTAGACTCTCTTAGGGGTCCTGCAGGAAATACTAGATTATTTCCAAACCTTCTCTTACCGTCAATGACAATAATTTCTATATCTCGTTTTAAATTATAATGCTGCAAGCCATCGTCAGTAATGACTACGTCGCAATCATGTTTTGAAATAAGAGTCTCAACAGCTCTTACTCTATCTCTATCAATATAAAATGGAAGTTCTAATTTTGAAAGAATTTGAGCTTCATCTCCAGTTGCTTTTACAGGAGAATCTAATTCAACTTTCATTGTTTTTTTATAATTACCTCCATATCCTCTACTTACCAATCCCGGCTTGTAGCCTAAATCTTTTAACTTAGAGGCAATATATTTAACAAGAGGGGTTTTTCCAGTACCTCCTATGGTTAAATTTCCAACAATAATTACTGGAATATTTTTTTTAAGAGTTGGTAAGTTTTTTAGATATTTATTTCTTCTTCTATTTGTTAGATATTTTATGACTATCGAGAATGGGTAAAGAAGATATAACCATATACTTTTTTTATACCAACTATCAACTACAAAACTAGATGACTCTTGGTTGTTGTATTCAGGAACATAAAGTTGTTTTGATTTTGATAAATTAGGTGTTTTAGGTCCATCATCTTCAAATTTATTTTTATAAAGAGATTTATAAAGACCATCAAGTTCAATCAACTCATCATGGGTACCTGTTTCAGAAATCATACCTTCATCTAAAACAATAATTTTAGATGCATTTTCAATAGTTGATAATCTATGAGCAATTACAATGGTTGTTCTATTGGTAATTAATTTTTCTAAAGCCTCTTGAACAACTAATTCAGATTCACTATCTAACGCAGAAGTTGCTTCGTCTAAAATAATAATAGGAGAGTCTTTGTAGAAAGCTCTGGCAATAGCCAACCTTTGCCTCTGACCTCCAGACAATAGAACACCATCATCACCTATCTCAGACTCATAATTTTCGGGAAGATTATTAATAAAATCTGAACATCCAGCTAATTTTGCTGATTCAATTAGCTTGTCCTTATCTATGGCACCCTCACCGTAAGCGATATTTTTTGCAATTGTATCGTTAAAAAGTGTTGGGGACTGATTAACTATAGATATCGAGTCTCTTAGATGATTTAACGAGTAATCTTTAATAGATATCCCATCAATCATAATCTCACCAGATGAATGGTCATAAAATCGAGGTATTAAATTTGCAATAGTAGATTTTCCTGATCCAGATCTACCAACAATAGCTACAGTATCGTGTTTGTTTATATGAAAACTTATATTCGAAAGAATTTGACCACCAGTATCATATGAAAAAGAAACATCATTAAAATCAATTACTCCATCTAATCTGCTATCCACTTCACCAGAATTATTTTCATTTTTCTCATCTAATTGTTCAAATATTTCATTAGCTGCAGCTAGGCCTTTTTGAACAATAATATTTATATTTGATAATTGCCTTACAGGTTTGGCCATCAAACCTGCTGCAGTGAAGAATGCTACAAAAGTTTCTGCATCCAAACTAATTCCTAATTGCGATCCAAGCGCAAAGTAAGCAACAAGTGAAAGAGAAACTGAAACTAGAATTTGAATAATTGGAGTTGCTAAATTACCTGTGGCCTCTAGTTTAAGATTTTGGTTTTTATTTGATGAATTTGCTTCTAAAAATCTCTTATTCTCATAATCTTGTGCATTGAATGATTTGATTTCTAAATGACCATCCACTGCTTCAGAGGCAATATGGGTGACATCACCCATAGCAGTTTGTATTTTCTTTGCTAATTTTTTTAAACGCTTGCCAGCAATATATACAATAAGTGCGATCAAAGGGATGGTCACAACCAACAATAAAGTTAATTTAAAATTAAGGTAGGACATGTATATAAATAAGCCAACAAGAAGAAAGCCCTCTCTTACAAATGTTTTTACAGCACTTGAAGCTGCAGCTGAAACTTGGGTAGTTGTAAATGTTATTCTATTGATCAACTGTCCTGATTGATTTGAGTCAAAGTATGATTTTGGCAGGTCATGTAATTTTTGGAATAGCTCAGCCCTTAGGTCATGAACGATCCCAAAACCAACCCTAGACATGAAATAGTTTCCAATAAAAAATCCAAGACCCCTACCAAACGCAATTCCAATAAGTGATAAAGCTAAAAGAGTATGAAGACCTGATTCTTCTGCATTTATAAAGCTAATTATCCTCCTAATCCACTCCACGGCTGCAATGTCAGCAAAAGCGAAAAGAATAAAGCCTATTACACTTGTTAAAAAGGACCATTTGTATCTAAACGTGTAAGAAAGCAATCTTCTAAAACTATTATTCTTTTTCATAATCTTATTGTTCTAATCTGAACCTCTGAATATCCATTTTTATTTAATATATCCATCAGCTCCACAACCCATTGATGGTATGCATCCTCCTCTGCACTAAGTATAACTTTATCAAGTGTGCTATCTAAACTAAAAACTAGCTCATTAATTAACTGCCTGTCTGAAATTGGTGCAGTTATTCCATTAATTAAGACCGTTCCATTAGATAAAATTGAAACTTCATTCTGTTCTTGGACAGTATTTGATGAAAATGATTCAGTTTTAGGTAGCTCTAGAGAAAGAAATTGTGAATCGCCAACCTTTGAGGTTACTACAAAAAATATAACAAGAAGAAAGACTATGTCTATCAGCGGTGTTATTTCTATAGAAAAATTAGAATTATTTGATTTAATAAATTTCATTATTTATTAATGACATCAATAAAATCCGATACTTCTGCTTGGAGATTAATTAGTAGATGTGATATTTTTTGCTCAAAATATTTATGCATAACAAGACCTGGAACTGCTATAAAAAGACCAAAGGCTGTTGTTATCAATGCCTGAGATATGCCCTCAGCTAAAACATCCGGATTAGCACCTGTTATCTCTGAGAGGCCAGTAAAAGCAGTAATCATTCCAACCACTGTACCTAAAAGTCCTAAAAGAGGACTAATAGTAGCTAAAGTTCCAAGCATAGTAAGATTTCTATCAAGAAGATGCTTGACTTCTGATGCTTTTTCTTCAATTTTAGACTCAAGATTCTCTCTTGGAAGATTTTTATATTTAATACAATTTATTAGTAAATAACCTAATGATGAAAGTTGTGAAATCTCTTCTGATTGTCTCTGGCTTAAAAGATCTTTGTTGTAAAGATTAATAATCTGACTTTTCAAACCATTTGGTGAAACAAGTCTTAGCTGAAGAAACCAAAGCCTTTCAATGGATATTGAAATAATCAAGACTGAACAGGCAAGAAGTGGCCACATAAAGACACCACCAGCAATAATAAATTCGCTCATATTGAAACTAAACCTCTATTATCTAAATAATATTTTCTATTCAAAAGACTAACAAAATCATTATCGTGAGTAGCAACAATTAATGCAATACCATTATCATGAGAAAGCTCCATTACTAATTTTTGTATATTTGAAGCATTCTTTTTATCCAAGTTCCCAGTTGGCTCATCAAGAAATATGTACTGAGGTTTATTTATCATAGCTCTTGCAACTGCAACTCGTTGCTTCTCTCCTCCAGAAAGCTTCCATGGTAAATGGTTCAATCTATTGCTGAGACCAATAGATTTTGCTAAATCACGGACTTTTATATCTAAATCTAATAAATCACCTTTTAATTGAAGAGGTAAGGCAATATTTTCATAAACCGATAGATCTTCTAATAAGTGATGATGCTGGTAAACAAAACCAAAATTATTTAATCTTATTTGAGACTTTTGATTGGATGATAGGTTGTCTGTCGTGTCTCCGTTTAGTTCTATGGATCCAGAGGATTGTTTATCTAACAGAGCAAGTATCTGAAGCAAGGTTGACTTTCCAGACCCTGATTGTCCTGATATAGCTACTGTGTCACCCTTATTTATAGTTAAATTTAACTCATTCAAGACCTCAATATCATAACCATCGATTGAATAGGTTTTGGAAATATTGATAGCCTTCAAGTTATTCATGTCTTAGTATCTCGATGGGATCTAATCTATTAACCCTAAGAGCTGGGATTAAAGATGAGAATAGACTGAATATAAATGAAAGTAAGCATATGAAGAAAATTTGATTTAGGTCTAAGTGATATGGAAAATAATTAATAAAGTATGCATCAAGCATTCCTCGACTAGTTACTGATTCTAATAAATTCACCAAAGAGTCAAGATTAATTGTAATCAATATACCAAATAATAGACCTGAAATTATGCCTATAGAACTAACAAGAATACCCTGGTATAAAAATATTTTAACCAGTTGATCATTGCTAGCTCCAATGGTTTTTAGAATACCTATTTCTCGTTCTTTAGATTTTACAGTCATTATTATTGTTGATAGAACAAGGATTGAAGCAACGCCAATAATAAGAAATAACATCAAACTTATTAGTAATTTTTCAAACTTAATAGCTTCAAAAAGAGTTCCATGTGTTGTCTTCCAGGTTACTATTTCAAAATAATTATTATTTAATAGATCTTCGTCAATTGATTCAATTGCATCTCTAGCAATAATGTCAGCATTAAATAAATCATCAGTTTTAATTCTTATTGATGATGTTGCATTTTCATCAAACATTTTAATTTTTTGAGCAAGCTTGTGAGATATTAAAACTAGTGACTGATCTAATTCAGATCTCAGTTCATACATACCAACAACTTTTACTTTAATTGATTGAGGGAATGATCCAATAATTGAAGTTTTGATATCTGAAGTTGTGATATTTAAGATATCTCCAATGCCAACACCGAGGTGCGCAGCAAGCCAAGTTCCAATGACAATAGAATTAGCTTGCTTTAAGTTGCTTAAAGATCCCAAGACCATATATTCTGGAAGTATAGAAATAGAGTCTTCAATATCTTCATCTATACCAATAATACTAACACCTCTCCCACCTGAGCTAGTCGACACAAGGCCTTGAAGTTCAATATAAGGAGAAGAGCTTTCGATATTATCTAGCTGGTTTATGTTATCTATTAATAGCTGATATTCAGTAATTTTGTTATCTGATTTAATTACAGCGTGAGGAACAACACCTAGAATTCTATCCTGTAATTCTCTTTCAAATCCATTCATAACAGACATTACTATAATTAAACTACTCACACCTATAGATAAGCCCAAAATAGCTAAAAATGAAGTAAAGGAAAAAATTCCACCCCTATTAGACTTGAAATATCTAAAAGCTAGATTAAGTGAAAGAGACGACACAATTTATTTATTATTTAAGAATTTTCTTTATAAAGTTTTCAAAACCTTCTTTATATGGGGGTCTGATCATACCAAAAGCCATATTGTCCATAAAGAAAGGGACATCCTTAAAAACAGCTCTTGGATTTGAAAAGTTCTTAAAACCATCTTGTGAATGATATCTTCCCATTCCAGATGGACCAACTCCTCCAAAAGGTAAATCTTGTTGTTGGATATGACCAACAACATTATTTATGGTCACACCGCCTGAAGAGGTGTTGTTGAGGACATTTGATTGTTCATTTTTATCATTACCAAAATAATATAGTCCTAATGGTCTGTCCTTAGAATTTATTGTATCAAGAGCTTCTTTTACCTCTGTATATTCAACAACAGGGAGAACAGGTCCAAATATTTCCTCGTTCATCACCCTCATATCTTCTGTAGTATTAGTAATTATTGTTGGTGGTATTTTGTAGAATTCTTGCTGATTAAAATCTTCATTTGCAGGATTAATTTGGTTAATTGTTGCACCCTTCTCTCTTGCATCATCTATTAGGCCATTCAACCTATTGAAATGCCTTTCGTTGATGATTGATGTGTAATCATCATTATTTTTAATATCTGGATAGTAATCAGCAACAGCTTTTTCTGCCTCACTTATAAACTCATCTTTCTTGTCTTTATGAACCATGACATAGTCAGGTGCAAGACATATCTGACCTGCATTCATAGTCTTACCAAACATGACTCTTTTTGCAGATGCT
>CAJQGY010000074.1 GCA_905478015.1 uncultured SAR86 cluster bacterium | reverse complement strand
CAGTATCTTTGCTTCCCAGCATAAGAGTATTCCTCATACTTAAGAAATTCTTTATACCTTCATCAGAAATGGTGACTGGAATATCTTTAATGCCATATGGGTATCTAGCTCCGGCAAGAAAAGTGTACCAGCCAGGATTGGCAAACACCGCTTTATCAATTTTAGGATTATTGCTTAACATTAAATACCTGTGAGAGAATTGACCTCCAGCTGAATGCCCAAACATTGAGTATTTATTAGCATCTAATTTATATTTATTTTTAAAAAAGCTAAAAAATGTATCAATTGAGTTTGTTAAATAACCGCTCTCATTTTTATTAATAACACCATTAGAATTTGCGGTCTCTAGAAGAAAGAAATACCTATAATCTGATCTCTTAAAATGTGGCGCAACAAGAATTACATTTTCCTCTTCAGCCAAGCTAACCCAGTGATCTATATAACTATCTGCATTCCTGCTTTGACCATGAATTATAAAAAGGACCTTGGTATTTGAGTTAATGTTTTTTGGTAGTTTATAAAATAAATTTACATCTGGTTTGTCCCAGAAAGCAAATGTAGTTTGTTTGACCTCATGGGCATAAAGGTTTGATGAAAAAACCAACATCAATATATAAAATAAGTTTAAGGATTTATTCATATAAATTATTCTAACAATAAATATTGTTTATTAGGTTAAAATGCAACAAATACCCTATTACCTATGCAAGAGTTAATAAAAAAAATACATCAAAGTCCATTTAAGGTAACAATTGTATCGAGTGGTGGTGGGACTGAAGCTATATCATCTCTTCTTCAGGTTCCAGGAGCATCTAATACAATATTAGAGTCATACATACCGTATGCAAAAGAATCTATGGATGCTTATCTAAATAAAAAGCCTGATCATTATTGCTCAATGCAAACTTGTTTAAGTATGGCTGCTAACGCTTATAAATCTTGCTCCGATATTGCAAGTAAAACAAAATCAAAATATCTTATAGGAATTTCAATTACTGCTAGTTTAGCTACAACTTATACGAAAATTGGTGATCATAAATTTTATATAGTTCTTCAAACCTCCTCATACACCAAATCTGTTGCTTGCATTCTTGATAAGAATACAAGATCAAGGAAAGAAGAAGAGGAGCTAATTGCAAATTATGTCATGCATCTTTTAGGTGAGGCATGTGGCATAAAGGTCAATAAACCTAGTCATAGTGAAGATGTGGTTATAAATAAAACAATAGCTGAAAAATCCTGGGTAAAACTTCTTAACAATGAAGTTAATTACGTATCTAGCTCCAAGTCAAAACCTGAACTAATTTTTCCAGGCTCATTCAACCCCTTGCATGAAGGCCACATAAGAATGAGAGATCTTGCAGAAAAGAAAACAGGTATGCAAACTACCTTTGAAATATGTGCAAAGAATGCAGACAAGCCACCCCTCACCTTCCAGGAAATTAAAAGAACTCTAGATCAGTTTGATGAAAATGATAGCTGGGTCATGACATCTGCAGGTAGGTTTAGTGAAAAGGCAGAAATGTTTCCTAACAGCGTATTTGTTATTGGGGCAGATACTCTATTAAGGGTATTTGATGAAAAATTTTATCTAAGTAATAAAGATATGAAAGAGCATGTTGAACGATTCAATGATCATAATATTCATTTTCTTGTATTTGGAAGAAAGGTTAAGGATAAATTTATATCTTTAGAAGACATAAATATTCCTGAGGATATTAGATCAAGGTGTACTGGATTTAATGAAGGAAGCTTTAGAGATGATATCTCTTCAACTGAGATTAGATTGTCCGAATCTTAATTATGTGGCGGAAGTTTAGCCTCTACAAACCATTCATGTACTCTTTTAGCTGGATTGAATTTCTTCATTCTCATCTTTTTATTTTCAAGAGTGAATTTTCTAGTTTTAATAGCAGTATAGTGATATGTGTGATGATCACGCGTTTCACCTTCTGGGATTAAATATACTTTTACTTGTTTTTTATCTGCCATAATAGATGTGAATTATACACAAAATATTTTAAATGAAAATAAATATAAAATAAGTTTTGTAACTAGAATTTAAGTTTTTCCAGCCTATCCCATAGGCCCCAAAAAGCACCAACATCTCCTTCAGCATCAACCTTCCATGATTCATCAAAAGATGAAAAGTAAAACATTTCTATATCTTCATTTTTTGACCACAGCTGGGAGTTAATAAAATATTTTAAATAATTTAAATATGATGGGTTTGCTCCACCAAGGCTGCTGCCTTCGCTCGGCCATCCTGTCTCTGTAATTATGACTTTTTTGCCTTTAGCTGCCTTTGATGCTTCTTGGAACATATCTTTCATATATATCAGGGCATATTCAGCAGAACATCCCTCCCAGAATGGGTAGCAATTTGCGAGGATGATATCACATGCTTCAGTTATATTTGGTCTATCTCTAAATTCATAATATGCATCAACATACCCAACAGGAACATCCACTTTATTCTTTACGTTTTCTATGTAGTCTATAAGCTGCTCTTCCTCTAATTCTTTTCTATAAATGACTTCGTTCCCAACTGCTGCAACATCAACAAACCCTGCATTAGAAAGATCAACTAAACCTGAAAGCTCTTCTTCATTTTTATTAAGATCACTACTTAACCAAGCCCCAACTAGTGTCTTAAAACCCAAGCCTTTTGCAAACTTAGCAATTCTTCCATGCTCTTCTAAAGAAGAAAATGTTCTTATCCATTTTGTATGAGGCTTAAGTATCTCAAGTCGTCTAATAATTTGCTCATCGGTTATATCATTTCCAGGCTCTTGACCATCTTCGTATAAACTAAAGCATATTCCATGAAGACCGTCATCAAGAATATTTCTTGAAATTTCTTTTAATTCATTTTCATTGAGATCATCTAGGTTTTTTCCTAGTAATGATAAAAATTTTTCACTTCTATATGACATTCTTATTTTGAATTCCTAATTCTAAGCTCTTGTTTTATCTTTTTAGCTCTTTCCTCATCTATATCGTAATCTTTCATTACATAAATTGCTGCCAAGGTTCCAGCAATTGGTATTGCTGAGTAAAAGAAACGAAGACCATCCATAGTTCCAGCTGGTTGAGTTCCAATTCCCGCTTCAAAACCTACGAAATATAATATTAATCCAGAAAAGAGGCCGGCAATAGCTGTTCCTAATTTAACCATCCACCAATATATAGCACCAAAAGAGCCTTCTTTCCTTGGTAGGCCATTTTCTAATTCATCTAAATCACATACATCTGCCGTCATACTCATCATTAGAGTGAAAAGACCTCCTATGCCAAATGAGAAGAATGGTAAGGCAAATAAGAACATATATGGCTTTCCAGGAATAAATAAAAACCAGAATAAGATATAACCAATAACAGAAACTGCTTGAGATATAAGAAAAGTGTCTTTCTTACCTATCCTTTGAGCCATTGAAGATAGTATTGGTATTACTATAAAACTAGTGCATATAGCGCCAACTGAGCCGTGCAGTGTTGGCCAAACACCAGCTGCACCAGCATCCCCATTAAATAAATAGTAAACAATAATAAAAAAAGAAAAAGCAGCGATAGTTTGAAAAGAATTAAATATTAAAAATGTTGCAATGCATAGCTTTCTGAATGGGATATTTTTAAAAGCATCGCCAAAAATAACAAATATATTTTTGAAGCTCTTGCCTATATTCTCAGTTGTAAGAGGTATTAAGTTATTATCATCAAGAGTTGATTTTGAATTTATAAATAAGGCTGGAGTAAGGGCAAAGATTGTACAGGCTATGCCAATAATTACAGCCAATTGTCTTGTTGCACTTTCAGGACTTTCAAATAAATCTGGATTGTAGATAATCACCCAAATCCATGGGGCCACAACCCATGCAAACTGACCTATAAATTGAGAAATAGCCATAATTCTAGTTCTTTCATGGAAATCACTGCTCATCTCGTAACCCATTGCTACAAAAGGGATGCTAAAAATTGTAATGCCTAGATAAAAAGCTAATGATAAAACTAAAAAATACCAAAAGTTAAATACTATTCCGTTTTGTGAATATAGCTGCCACATAGCTATAAATGAAAGGCCAGTCAAAATGGCTCCGATGAAAACATACTGCCTTCTCTTCCCCCATTTTGATTTTGTATTATCTGATATAAATCCCATCAAAGGATCTGTTATTGCGTCAACAAGTCTTGGTACAAAAGCAATAACACCGTATAACAATGGGTTAAAGCCTAAGTTTTGTATTAATACAACCATGAAGATACCTAGCGCAGCTGGAAACATTTGATTTCCCAGCATTCCAACGCCAAAGGCAATTTTATGAGAAAGTGGTACCTTTTTTATATGGGCAGCTTCTTGAGTATTCATGCTTATATTATATATTTTTTATAGATCTATATTTGAGCATAATCTCATCTGTTTATAATTGGCTTATTAAATATATCTTTAACAACTTCATAAGATTTTTTCTTACCTCTATCAATATCAACTAGTCCAAAAAATTCTTCGTTAGCAGTCCCATCATAAGGAACTCCGCTGCTATTAGGAGCCCAGCCACCTACATCTTGCTTAGATGGATTTCCAGCCTTCCAAAGACCATCAGCAAATTGAAAAATAACAATACCTGCACTTAGTTCAATATTATCTATAACTGCATTTAGCATTATCATATTAGCGTCTGCTTGAGCTGATTCGCTTACACCTTCTTCATATATATCTCTGGTAATTGTCATGTAGCTATCGCTACCAAGCTCAGCAAAATATATAGGTTTATCGCTTACATCTGACCACTCTTCTAAAATAGAAACTGGCTGGTCCCATCTGTAAACATTAACACCCCACATATCTATATCACTAACCAGGCTTCTAGCTTGCTCATCAGGCAAATCACCGTGAGCAGTCGATACAGGATGATTCTTGTCTATGGTATGGATTTTTATTGATGCATTGTTGAGAGCGTTATACCAGTTTGCTATATCTCCACCAAACCATTCAGGATGATAGTTATATTCATTTCCGAGCTCCCATAATAAAATTGCATCATGGTCTTTATATTTTTTTACATAGTCTATATAAGTTCCAGATAAAATATCAAAGAAGCCATTCTGGTTATAACCAAAGCTAATGATTACTTTTATGCCATATGAAGCAATTTTATCTAAAATTTTAATATCATCTATAGGTTTATATACCCTCAAAGTATTAATGCCCGCTTCTTTCATTAAAGCAAGGTCTTGGTCAATTGTGTCGAAGCTTCTATGTTTTGAGCCTAGAGGAACAGGGTGATAGCATACCCCTTTGATATAAAATATATCTCCATTTAGTGTCAGTTTCTTTTGCGAAACTTGAACATCATTAGCAAATGAGGAAATGGATACAAATAAAACAAATGCTGAGATTTTTAAAGTAAGTTTTTTCATAATAATTATTGCTCCGAAATATAGCTTAAAGGAGGCTGAACCATTTTAATTAAATCTTCCTTATTGCCATCGTATGTTTTTTGAACATCTATACCGTTACGACCCAGGCCTTTAAAAAGACCACTATCAACACTTGACCATAAAGCATATTTAGCTTTGCCTTCAACCGTAAATAATCCAAAATGATTTTCTGATCCAGATTGATTTGATGAATCCTTCCATGGTTCATCAAATGCTGAAAAATAAAAACATGATATTTTTAAAGAATTGCATAATTTAGTTGTCAAATCAAAATAGATTGACTGTTTGTATTCATCGGCTGCGTGCGTGCCCTCATCCCCATATAAATCAGTAGCAATTGATGCCCATCCAGTCTCACCAATATGTATATCTTTCTGAATACCAATGCTTTGCATATAATTTTTAACACTTAGAAATTGCGCGTACTGATAATCAACAGCTTTCTTCATTGCATGATCTATAGCATCTAACTTGTTATCAAATAAATTTACATCCTCTAGTTTCCAAAAGACTGGGTTGTAGTGGGTATCATGAAATGGATATGTATGAACTGAAATATAATCAACAGCTTTCATAAGACTTTCTAAATCTTCATTATGATACTCTGAACCTCCCCCGCCCCATGATGCAAAATTATCTGAGCTTGTAATCCAAAGGCTCTTTGGTAAATCTCCAGACAACTTTAGATCCTGCAAATAGTTAACCCAATTTAAAATAATATTAGGTGCGACAAAATAGCTAGTTGCCCAATGAACCATTGATTCATTTCCTACAGCTATAATTTTAACTATTTCAGGATATTTTTTTGCAAGCCTAACGACCTCTTGAATTTCTTTTGTATTGCCCTCTAAATCTTCTTGATTGTGATTTGGTGAATCTGTGAATGAATTCTCGCAGTCAATCCATGCCCCAAGCATTACATACATCTCAAAACTATCATCATCCATTTTTAACTGCTTTATTGACTCAAGAGTATTTTCTGCAAATTCATGATGGACATCATATGTTCTTATTACTTTAAATCCTTGAGCACTCATGAGCATCAAGTCCTCTTTAATTTGAGCTATTGAAGGCTCATCTTGTCTTGTTTGGCCTCGAAAGCCTCCATATGAGATAGCCTGATAGTTTGAATTGCCAAGAAATTCTTTTGCAGATTTATTCATATTTTTATTATTACCACTTAAATTAACCAAACTTGTAAACAGGATTAAAAGTGCCGTGATGATTAACGTTTTTCTTATTGTAAAAATTTTCAGAACTAATTATCCATTATTTGTTTTAACATATACCTTCAACTTTTCTATTTTTTTATCACGATTGAAAATGCTTTGACTCAAAGATTCATCAATCTCATCTCCTTCTATTTCCTTAGATGAACCATCAGCAAACAAAACTTCTATCAACTCTTTGTTGCTTTCGTGATAAATAACAGGCACCTGACAGATAGTTAGACCAAGCATGCCGCTATCAAGTTCCAAGGAGATAATATTTCTATCAAGATCAATATATTTAAATGTTCTAGGCTCTTTTAAGAACTCTTCTTTTTTCATTATTGTGGGATGGAATTTAATTTTTCCATTCTTGATAAGAACACCCATCTCTCCAAATCTACTAAGGATATCTTCTTTAACTTGACCAGTCATGCCAGGTTGCTGAACACCCTTTCCGAATGGAGTATGGGAGTATGGGTCTGTAGGAAAAGCACCATAAAGGCTAGGAGACTTGTTTACACCAATACCTTCATTTATTTCAAAATAATGATCAAATAAACTTCCAACCGTATCTTTTGTACTTCCATCTTTTATTGAATCCCTTGTTACCTCAAATACAGCTAGCAATAATTTAGATACCATGTGCCAATAAATAGAGCCAAGACCTTCATAACCATAAAAAGTTCCAGATCTACCGGTAAAAGATTTATGGTCAAAAACTTGCTCAAAAATATCTAATATTAACTGCTCTTCTTCTTTCACTAGCTCTGAGTACTTGCTAGGCAAATTAGCAAACTCATCTTTCAGAGAGTTGGAATTATTAAAATTGCCATTAAAATGAAAGACTCCATTGCAATCTTCTTTTATAAGTTGAGTGTTGCCGTCTTTAATTAAAACCTCTAAAAGCTTAGATCCTTTTACAAGATTTTTAGATATTACATTTTTCTTTAGAAATCCTGGAAGTTCTTTATTTGGATAAAGTAAATAACTATATTGATTTTCTCTAAATAATGCGCTTTTTTTCAATGAATTAAGAACGTCCAAGCTCTCATTGGTTGATAGATACTTTGAGCTTAGAATTCCAACTTGGCCTTCAAGCATTTCAGAAAGGTATGAAACAGAAACCTTGTCTGATTCAATATTAATTAAGTTGTAGGCATGATATAGACCATCTTCTCTTTTATTGACATCGATGGTGTGTTCTAGGAACTTAGTTGCAAGGTCGATAAAATCTTTAATATCATTAATAGAAACAGGCTCTTTATTTCCAGAAAAATTATATTTATAAACTTTTGACCTATAGCTGCTAGCTGCCTCTCCTAGAGAGTCCATTATCAACTTTCTATCAACATCATTTATGTCTTGGTTAGCTAAAATAGACTGATTCAAGACAAATATGTTATTAATAGTTTGAAAAATCTTATTAAGTTCTTCAGAAATATGAATCTTCTCAAGATTTGATTTTTTCAGTAAATTATTAAAAAATTGTAAAAATCTTCTTAGGTAATATAGGGTTACCATTGATACGCCATTTCCGACAAGAGCATTGTTTGCATCATTCCATTCTGGTCTCTGCGTATTCATCCATATTCCAGCACCAGGAATAAAATTAGAAATCTTAGCTAGAACAGTTGCGAGTATTTTTTCAATAAAATTTACTCTTACAATATCTTTATTAGAATCTAGCAACAATGCACCATCAGATCCAATGCTTGACCTTGCGCTAATGATGTTGTTTTCTTTTTCATGATTAAAAATAATTGTATTTTTTGGGTCTACAACCATTTCATCGTATGGCTTTATTTCGTATGGAACATTTGCATATACAAATATATTTTTTACGAAATATTGCTCAATTTTTTCTGGATAGTAATCCTCAGCAAACTCTAGAAACTTAAGTAAATAGATAATTTGATGATCACCCCAATAACCAATATAAGACCAGGGATTATCAGGTTCAATTGTCTCCCAATCAAACCCATCTTTTGTTACACGATATGGGTTATAGCCATCAAATGTAGATGCATTCAAAAATTTTAAGATCATATTGTCAATAAATTGAGGGTATGAATAAGCCAAGGCTTCCCAATTTTGAAAAATATCCCTCCAATTACCCTCATAGTCTAAAATTTTTGAACCATCCTCATTTGTAGTATTTATCGAAAATTGATTCCATGGTCTGCTAGGATCGCCATGTCTTCTACTAAATTTTAAAGGCAAATATTCACCTGCAAGACGTTTGAAGTCTAAATCTTCTGAAGATTTAATAAGGCCTCTTAGATAAAAAAGTGTGAATGTATTTTCAAGAGAATTCAGTTCATTTTTAACATTATTAAATATTTTAATGTTTGCATTTTCTAAATAAGAAAAAAAGTCATTCTTTTCAATTAAATAGTCATTATCAAAAATTCCGCCTCTCATTATGTTAAATAATGTATTTGAAAAATGGCGAATATTTCTTCTTTTATCAGAGGTGGTCTGAAGTCCATCAGATGATCCAGTTAATTTATAAAGCTCATCAGATGATGACTGGACATCGTTTTCAATTTCATTCCAAAGACTGGAATTATTTAGAATCTCTTTATTAATATTCATGACAGCAGATGCGTCTTTATTTACGTCTGCAACTATCATCCATGATTGAGTACTATTTGAATCTAATGAAATATTTGAATTGAGCAGATAAGCACCCTTCTCAGCCTTAATATCAAACTCTTCTTCAACATTACCTGTTCTTATAAATCTATAAATCTGAGAAGAAGATAAGAGTTTCTTTGAAGAATCTAACCCTAAACTCCATGCAATATTTGTTTTTAGAGCTTCACTAGGCTCAGCTTTATCGACCAAGATAGCGCTCATTGCAAACATACCAACACCACTATCTTTTACAAGCTCACTTCTTTTATATGCATCAACAAGGTTACTTGTTGAGTTTTGAGTATAGAATTCTACACCCCATGGAAGAATATTATGAATTCCATCTAAAATTCTAATATCTATATTAGAATTAGTATTATTTTTAAGAAGAGATTTCCTTACAAACCCAAATTTGTCACTAATATTCCATTGGTAAGAGTACTCAAGTCCTAAATCATGATTTATTTCCTCAAAAAGAATTTTTGTTCCTCTAAGGTTTTTATATAAATTCCTTGTTATTTTATATGCGCTTGAAGCTTCAACCTTAAAGGGTTCCCACAAGCTAGACGAATCACCATTTGTAATATGGAAGATAGATTTGCTTCCTGTTATATCATGAGATTCAGTGATTTTATCGTCAGTATAGTAGGGAAATAATGCATTATCATTATCTTTTCTTCCAGCAGACAAGGCCCCATTGCTTGATATAAACAACCAATGATTATAGGGACTTACTATACTCATAAAAAATGGTCGCATTGATTCTACATTTGAAATTTTATAAAAATTCTCTCCATTAATAACAACCTCAGAACCAATGATGTCATCATGATTAAAATTGATAGGGGTTTTACCCATAAAGATATTTTTTAAGTCTTTCATTTATTTGTGTAGATTGTAGTAATTTAAATTTCCAAGAAGACAGGCGTGTTCTCGATTGATCATTCCAATAGGTATCATTTCTAATAAGTCTTTATGTATCCCTTTCTTGTTACTCATAAAGTTTCTAACGAAAAGGTCTTTATCCATAAGCTCAACAATAGTTCGCATTAAGCTTCCGGCTATATAGACCCCATTACCAGAAATAAAGTTTAGAGCCATATCAGAGATAACCTCAGCAAGTGATTTTGTAAAACCATCTATAACGAGCTTTGCTGTTTTATCACCCTCTCTAAAAAGCTTGACTACATTTTCAGATGAAATTTTTTCACTAGTTTTATATTCGTAAATTTTTGATATAGCAGAGCCAGAAACAACATCCTCCAGAGTGACAAAGTTTGTTGTGGGTTTTTCAATTCCATAGTTAAGAAGTAAAGAGTTGGTGAGCCCTGTCGTATTTCCAATTTCAGTCGGTACTACGACGCCTCCCTCCATCTTAAAAGCTGCACCCAATCCAGTACCTGGACCAATAAAAAAAGTATTTCCATTGAATGGATTTCCATTTTTAATCAGCCCTATTTCAGTCTCTTTAATGTCAGATAGGCTATACCCAATTGATTCCCAATCGTTAAGCAAGCTGCAGCTTTTGAGACCTAGCTTATCTTTAAGCTCTTGCTCATTAACAGATAAATCTCTATTGGTCATAGTAATATTTCCATTTATTTTTGGGCCTGCTGCAGAGATAACTAAGTTATCTATATTTTTTGAACTTACTATATTTGAAATAAAAGCATGAAAGTTATCGATAGTATCCAAAGGTATTTTTTTTGTACTATCAAGATAATTAGAACCATCTTCTGCAAGAGCATACCTTATATTAGTTCCGCCAATATCAATTAATAAAATTTTACTCATAATCGCTGATGTTTGGTGAGCAAGAATTATATCCTGTGTTATTAATGAATTTAATAGAATGTAGTTCTATTTCCCAATTGCCTGAAGAACCAAACTGAGAGCGCAATGTTAAATTAGAAGGTTCAAAATCTGGATTAAATAAACATTGGATAGGAATATTTATTTCCTTCCAATTATTATCAAAATTATCTTTAAGAATTTTTGTTAAATCAATGGATTTATAACAGACAGAGGACTCAGAATTTTTTATTTGTTCTTGGGTTTTATAACAACCAAAATCTAAGGTTAATTTTTCAGATGATAGTTTTTTTGGCCTTAATATTAATTGAACAGATCCATTTTCCATATGAGAAATATCTTCGCTGGATCCACTGCCTATAAACCAGGTTTTATAAATACTTTTAGGGCCAAATTTAATGAGCTTTGCATCATCCTGTTTTTTGTAATCAAATTTAGTTATGTTAAAACCAGAGTTTTTATCAATATAAATATCACTGTTTATGCCGTCATAAACTCGTTCATTTTTTTCAGGGCTAAAATAGGAAACTGTTTCGCCATATGAGGGATATGCTGAACCCATAAATACAGTAATTTCATCAGGCCTAAATGATTTATCCTCTTCAGAAACCTTTGTTAGGTATATATTGTCTGAATAACTAAGGCCATAGCCATATTTAAAAAGAGGATCATAGTCATCATCTTTAAAATTTAACTCAGCCTGAGAGGAAAGTCTTGGCCATGAATATGATAACTTTCCAACAAAATCATGCTCTACTTTGTTATCTATGTTGGTAAAAATAACATCACCAATACCCTCAACAGCAGTCCCAGGAAGCCATAGTTGAACAAATGCATTAGACAAATTTAATTCTTGATTAATAACCAAAGGCCTACCAGATATAAATAGAGAGACACTTGGAATGCCTTGGTTATTTATATTTGTCATAGAATTGATGAGATTTTTATTGTTATTCCTAAAGAAGATATTCTTTCTATCACCATCACCTTCAGCGTAAGGCTCTTCTCCATAAACAAATATTACAACATCAGGTTTTCTTTTATATGTTCCATCTTCTGAATATTCAATAGAACTATTCATTGATTTGGCTTTTTCTTCTATTGCCTCATAAATACTTAGTGTATTAGGAAAATCACTATTAGCATTACCTCTACCCTGCCAAGTAATAGTCCAGCCTCCCATTTGGTTAGATATATTTTGTGAGGCACTACCTACCACCAAAATATGTTTATTTGATTTAATTGGAAGTGTTTGATTGTTATTTTTTAGAAGGACAATTGACTCTCTAACTGCTTGTCTTGCAATCTCTTTATGCTCCTCATTACCTATAAAATTATATTTATAGTTATGAGGAATCCTTCCGTTAAGAAGCCCAAGTCTATATTTAACTGTTAGAACTCTCCTTACAGCATCATCAAGTCTACTGATATTAATTTCGCCTTCTTTAACTGAATTGAGAGTATTTATATACAACTCTTTCCATTCATCGGGAACCATAAATATATCAACGCCTGCATTTAAAGATTGAGGGCAGTCGCTTTTTGTGCATCCTGGAACTTGACCATGACCATTCCAGTCACCTACTACTAATCCATTAAAACCCATCTGGTCTCTTAGTACATTTTCTAATAAGTTTTTATTTCCATGCATCTTTTCGCCATTCCATGAGTTGAAACTTGCCATTACAGACTGAACACAAGCATCCATTGCTCTAAAGTAAGGCAGTCCATGGACATCTCTTAGGGCTTGCTCTGAAAGTATTGTGTTGCCTTGGTCAACACCATCCTGCGTTCCACCATCTCCTAAAAAATGCTTTGCTGTTGCTAATACATGATTTTGATCAAGAAATTGATCTGAGCTACCTTGAAGACCCAGTATCATTGCCTCACCAAGCAGTGAAACTAGCTCAGGATCTTCAGAATATCCTTCATATGTTCGTCCCCATGTATCATTTTGAGGAACAGCAATTGTAGGAGCAAAAGTCCATATTATCCCAGTAGACAAAAGCTCTTTAGCAACAACATCTCCAATTTTTTTTATGAGATTGAAGTTTCTTGTTGATCCTAACCCAATATTGTGCGGGAATATTGTAGCTCCAATTACGTTATTATGACCATGAACAGCATCTGTTCCCCATAGTATTGGAATAATTTCTCCATCTATTTGAGGAGATGCCTCATAAAAATCTTTACTTACTTCTTTCCAATCTGAAACAGAGCTATATTTTTCTTTGTTTGGAAATTTACCTCCGCCATTTAAGATAGTGCCGAGTTGGAATTCTTTTGCTTCGAGTGGAGTAACAGCATCTAAATCAGGCATTATTATTTGCCCAACTTTTTGCTCTAATGTCATTTTCTCAAGAAGTCTTTCTACTTCTACTATTTCATTATTTGGTATTGAGCAAGATGAGTTATGAGACCAGTCAATATTTGCTGAAAGGTTAAAAGACAAAAGGATTAATAATAATTTTTTCATTTCTTTTATCCAAATGTAAGATAAGTTATAGCTAGAATTACTGTGACAATGATCCAGTTAATATTGAAAGCTTTTGATGTAGAAAAATTAATATCAGATAAATTAATTGCTTTTATCTGATCCTGATACCCTTGTAAATAAGCAGTTAGAAAACAGGCAAACCCCGAGATAAAGAAAACTATTCCCATTCTGTGAATATATGCTAGTTCTGGCATGATGAATTTTATTGCTAGGGACAAAATAACTGAAGCAATCGCTGCAATCAATACAGATAGTGTAGTAGCTTTTTTCCAAAACAATGCAACTAAAAATATAACTAAAATTCCAGGAGTAAATAATCCAGTGAACTCTTGAATGTATTGAAAAACTCGTTCAAAACTACCTAAAAGAGGCTTTGCAACTAATGCCGCTATAAAAATCGAAGCAACTGCAGTAAATCTTCCTACTTTTATCAAACTGGCTTGTGATGGTTCATTTTTAGAGAAGTTCTTAAATACGTCCATAGTAAAAATGGTGCTTACACTGTTAGTCATAGATGCTAATGAGGATACAATTGCAGCAATTAGTGCAGCAAAAGTTAATCCAAGCAACCCATTTGGAAGAAGTGTCATCATGCTTGGGTATGCTTGGTCTGATTTTTCTAATAACGGAAATAATATTGCCGCGCAAATACCTGGAAGCACAATCACAAAAGGCATTAATAATTTTAAATATGCAGCAAACATTACACCCTTTTGAGCCTCTTTGAGTGACTTTGCCCCTAAAGCTCTTTGTGTGATGTATTGATTAAAGCCCCAGTATGCAAAGTGGCCTATCCAGACCCCTGCACCTATAAGTATCCAGATACCTGGAAGGCTAGAATATGATGGATTGTCTTTAGAAAGAATCATATCAAATTTTTCTGGCATATCTTGATAGACTATTTTTAAACCATTAATAATACCAGTTGAATCAGAAATTAAGTTCAATGCTATATATGAAACTGATAGACCACCAAATATAAGTAATACAACTTGAATTATGTCAGTCATAGCTACAGCTTTTAGACCACCTGATAGCGAATAAGCAAGAGAAAATAGGGCCAAAAAAACTAAGGCATTTTCAATGCTAATATCTGTTAAAGCATTTATAGAAAGAGATCCAAGCCATAAAACACTTGTGAGATTAATAAATATATAAACAATTATCCAAAAAAAAGATAAAACCAAGCTTACCCTTCTGTCAAATCTTTGCTCAAGAAATTGAGGCATTGTATAGATTTGTTTTTCTAAGAATAAAGGTAGAAAGTATTTGGCCATAATAATTAATGCAATTGCAGCTGTTAATTCCCATACAGCTATAGCCATTCCAACTACAAAGCCTTCACCGGACATACCAATGATTTGTTCAGCAGAAATATTAGCAGCAATTAAAGAAGCTCCAATAGCCCACCATGGAAGAGATCTTCCTGCTAAAAAATAATCTTCAGCACTTCTCTCTTCTCCTTTAGGTTTTCTAGATAAATAATAGGCCAAAGAAATTAATCCTATTGCATATCCACCAATAATAAGCCAATCTAAATTATTAAAGTACATCTTTATCTCCCCCTTAAAATTCTATTATTTATTCAAGATTGTGTTTTATTCTATTTATATTTAAAGAAATTCCTTCCCAGTTTTTCTCACCTAAAAGCTTGCTACTAATTAGATCACTTGAGCCAACACAAATTACATTTTTAAGGCTTAGATATGAGTCGAAGTTAGACTCATTTACGCCACCAGTAGGTATAAATGAAATATCAGGGAAAACTGACTGCATAGCCTTTAACTTTTTTGCACCCCCTGAAATCTCGGCAGGAAAAAATTTTAAGAGATTATAGCCTAACTCAGAAGCAAGCATGATCTCAGATGCAGATTGAACACCTGGTATTAAATTAAAATTATTATTTTTTGCATACTCGCACAATGCTACTGACAAACCTGGAGTAATACCAAAAGCCACTTTTGAAGATAAAGCTAAATCTATATCTTCTTTAGATCTAATAGTGCCCAAACCAACAACTAGATTTGGATGATTTTGAAAAATATGGAGTGTGTCTCGAACTCGTGCATCTCTTAGTGTTACTTCTAATACTGAACAATCTGCATCTAAAAGTGCATTACTTATTCCACCAACGTCTTCATTTTCAAATATAGTTGCCAAGGGAAGTATTTTATTCTTTAAAAGTAGTTCTTTAATTTTCATTAAAAATTGAAGCCCCCTTCTTAACATCTCCAACATTTTCTCTAAAAACACTAAATAGCTCTCGACCAATTCCAGAGCTGCTTCCTTCAATATAAATAGCTTCTCTTGAATTTAGGACTTCATTACTTGCTAAGTTATTAAAAGAATTATTAATTAAATCAATTTCAATAATATCGCCATTCTCAATCTTGCTTATTGGTCCCAAAGCTTTTGCTTCAGGGGTAACGTGAATAACTGCGGGAACTTTTCCAGATGCCCCTGACATCCTTCCATCAGTCAAAATAGCAACCGTGTGACCTCTTGACTGAAGAACTCCAAGAGGAGCTGTTAGTTTATGTAATTCTGGCATCCCATTTGCTGATGGACCTTGCCCTTTGACTACAATAATGCAATCTTTATTAAGATCTCCATTTGCAAAAGCAAACTCAACCTCTTCTTGATTATTAAAAACTTTAGCAGGTGCAGTTATATTTTCATTTTGATTTTTTAAAGCGGATACTTTTATTATGCCTTGGCCAACATTGCCATTCATCAACTTAAGCCCTCCAGATGAGTGAAAAGGATTTTGATGATCTCTAATAATAGATTGATCTAAGATTTGAGAAGGTTGTTTCCAAACAATATTATCATTTTCTAACTCGGCAATATTTCTATAATCATTAAGACTGTTACCGATGAGAGTATTAACTTCGCTGAATAGAAAACCTCCATCCAAGAGTGATCCAATCAGAGCTGCAACACCTCCTGCATTATGAAATTCATTAACATCAGCTTTACCACTTGGATATACACTTGTAAGAGTAGGAACTATCTTAGACAAATCATTCATATCATCCAAAGTAATTTTATAACCTCCAGCTTCTGCCATTGCTATTAGGTGTATTGTGAGATTGGTTGATCCTCCACTAGATAACAATCCAACCATTGCATTAACCCAACTTCTTGAATCCAGCATTTCGCCTAACTTTAAATTTTTTTCTGATAGATTGAGTACGCATTCTAGTGTTTTTTCAGTGAGTTTTTTTCTTAGTGGTGAGTCAGGTGGGGTAAAAGATGCGCTAGGCAATTGGACTCCCATTATTTCGAGAATAAGCTGATTGGTATTTGCAGTTCCGTAAAATGTGCAAGTACCAGATGAGTGGTATGCAGCTTGTTCTGAAGCTATTAGGTCTGATCTATCAACCTCTCCTGCAGCAAATTTCTTTCTTGTGTCGGCTTTTTCATCATTAGATATTCCTGTATGCATTGGCCCAGCTGGAATAAAAGCTATTGGCATATGGCCAAATGACAATGCTCCAATCATTAAACCAGGAACAATTTTGTCACAGACACCGAGACATAATCCTGCATCAAATACATTATGAGAAAAACCAACTGCTGAGGATAAAGCAATAACATCTCTGCTAAATAACGATAGCTCCATTCCTGGCTCTCCCTGTGTAATTCCATCACACATAGCAGGAACACCTCCAGCAACTCTTGCAATAGCATTTTGATTTAAAGCAGCTTTTTTAATAATATCGGGGTAATCTTTGAGAGGTTCATGAGCAGAAAGCATGTCATTATAAGCAGTTATAATACCTACCACCTTTGATCCGTTAACAGCATCAACCTGTTGAGCTTTATCACAAGATGCAAAAGCATGGGCTAGATTGCTGCAGCCCATATTATTTCTTGCTGAAGATGATTGTTTGGATGAACTATCTAACTTAAGCAAATATCTTTCTCTACTCTCCTTGCTTCTAACTCTTATAGACTCTTCAATTTCAAGAATTTTTGGATGAATTGCCATAATGTATTACTTACCGCTCCCGTTTTTCCATGATCTAAAATCTCGCTTAAGTAATAAATCTGAGTCAGCTGGTCCCCATGAACCAGAGTTGTATTCTTCAATTGGAGTGTCTTCTTTTTTCCAAAGATCAATAATGTTATCAATCCATTTCCAAGAGGCTTCGACCTCA
This sequence comes from uncultured SAR86 cluster bacterium, assembly GCA_905478015.1. Taxonomy (GTDB): domain Bacteria; phylum Pseudomonadota; class Gammaproteobacteria; order Magnimaribacterales; family D2472; genus CAJQGY01. The sequence goes on along the minus strand of CAJQGY010000074.1, from coordinate 2,255 downwards.
TCTTTTCTTACAAATAGAGCAGGGTTACCTTTAATTACATCAAGAAGAAGTCTTTCGTAACAGTCCTGATGTCCCGATTCATAATAATCATCTAGATTTAAATCTAAGGGAAGCTCTTCAAGATTAAAACCTGCGACACCTGGCTCTTTAGTATTGAGCTTTAAATCAATCCCTTCATCAGGATGTATTCTCAATACAAGTTGATTGGTCTTAGCTTCATTTTTTTTAGAAAAAATATTATGGGGTATTCTTTTGTATCTTACTGTTATTTCTGATGTCTTTGACTCCATTCTCTTTCCTGTTCTAAGATAAAAAGGAACGCCCGACCATCTCCAATTATTTATAAGAACTTTGAGTGCCACAAATGTCTCTGTTTTATTTTCAGTATCAACACCATCTTCATCTATGTATGAGCATGCGGCCTCACCTTTTGATAAACCTTGTGAATACCTCGCACGAACAGAATCAGATTTAATGGTATCTTCATTAAAAAATGCTAAAGACTTTAAAACTTTAAGTTTTTCATCCCTTACAGACTCACTGCTAATAGAAACTGGAGGTTCCATTGCTATAAGGCATAGGATTTGAAGAAGATGATTCTGAACCATATCTCTGAGAGCACCTGTTTTATCATAATAGCCCCCTCTACCTTCTACACCAAGGTCTTCAGCCACACTGATTTGTATATGATCAATTGCTGAACTTGACCAGCTTTGTTCAAAGATAGTATTAGCAAATCTCAGCGCTAAGAGGTTTTGGACAGCCTCTTTACCTAGATAATGATCTATTCTATAAATCTGATTTTCTTTAAAGCCTGATGATAGATGTTTATTAATTTCAGCAGCTGAATTCTTATCTGTTCCAATAGGCTTTTCAACAACAATTCGTGAATTAGGGGTTATTAAATTATGATCTTTAAGCTTCTTTGAAATATCTTCATATAAATTTGGCGGTATTGCTAGATAAAAGACGGTAACTCTTTCATTATCGGTGGAATTAAACGCGCGCCAATCTTCATCTGATTTTATATCAAGTCTTTTATAAGAGATTCTATTTTTAAACCTAGACCATGACTCTTTATTTTCTTCAAAGGCTGGAAAATGTTTAATCAAAGAGGCTTTAGCTATTTCGATATAATCAGCTTGAGATAAATCTTTTGTTCCAACACAAATTATATTGCTTTCAGGGTCTATAGAAGAGACCGTTTCTTGTCTGAATAATGCAGGTAATAATTTTCTTGTTGATAGATCTCCCGTTCCTCCAAATAAAATTAAATCAAATGTATTTAACATGAAATTAGTCTCCAAATGATGAATTTAAAAATTCAATATCTTCAAGTTTTGCAGTCAATGCAGTTATAAACTTTGCAGCATAAGCGCCATTAATCACTCTATGATCATAAGATAGCGACATGGGCAAAGTATCTCTTTCTGTAACTTTTCCATTTTCCATTCTTAATGATTTAAATGTTTTGGATAAGCCCATAATTCCTACCTCTGGTGGATTTATAATTGGTGTGAAGAACTTCCCACCTATTCCACTCAAAGATGAGATTGTAAATGTGGCGCCCTTTAACTGATCAACCTTTAGTTTTCTTTGTTTGGCAAGGCTTGCAAGCTCAAATATTTCATCTGATATTTTTTTAACTGATTTTTTATTAGAATTCTTTATATTTGGGACTATTAGTCCGTCTGGTGTATCTACTGCGACACCAATATTTATATAGTCTTTATAAACAATGTTTTTTAGATCTGATGTAAGCGAAGTATTAAATTCTGGAAAATCTATAAGCACAGCTGAAATTGCTTTCGCTATATAAGCAAGAGGTGATATTTTTAATTTATGTTCTTTGTTAAGATTTTTTCTAAGTATTAATAGTTCAGTTATGTCTGCCTCATCATGCTGAGTTACATGAGGGATATTAATCCATGAGGTATGTAAATTTTTTAAAGCTGTTTTTTGGAATTTTGAAAGGGGCTTTTCTTCAATTTCACCCCATTTTGAATAATCAATATTTGGTTGATTGAAAACAAATTCACCTGTCGTTTGTGATGGTGAGTTTAAGGCGTTACTAACAAATAGATGTAAGTCTTCTTTAAGAATTCTATTTTTAGGGCCTGAACCCACTACCTTTAAAAGATCTATACCAAATTCCCTAGCAAGCTTTCTGGTTGCTGGACCTGCATGTTTAGATAAACCTATGCCCTGACTTACATTTGTATATAAAGGTGACTTATTTTTAAGTGGCTTAATAG
>CAJQGY010000073.1 GCA_905478015.1 uncultured SAR86 cluster bacterium | reverse complement strand
CTCTAATTCATAGCCACCAAAAAATCTTACCTTGATTCTAGGGCCTGATGTTGCAAAGGTTTCTTATTTTCTAAAAGCAGCAAAAATTGATTCCCTTGTATTCTCTTCAGCCCAAACACCTGCAAGTCCAGAGGCGCCAAAATGTATAACGCGGTCTCCTGCATTGAGATAATAATTATTATCAACATATTTCATAAGACTTGCCCTTCCTCGAGAAACTTCTTCTGATTCAGAACCGGGAATCTTGCTCATGATATAACCAAAAGTTTTATTAAAAGGTACTGAGCCCCTCAGCTTAGGAGTGCCATCAACCATGCCGATTTTAGAAAAATGTGTTTCTTCATTATATGATCCGCCAGCTACATGACTATCGCTAGAACCAATAAGACCAAATTTATATGGATTAACAATTCCTTTTTCTTCAAATCCAAGACCTCTCAAGTATGCATTTCTTACATATGAACCCTTAATATTTTTCATTTCATTTGATGGATACCTGGGTGGTGTAGCGGTTTCAAATGAAGCCCATTCATCATTTTTTGAAATTAATGGATGAGTTTCAGAGGTTCCTTTGGCTTGAGTTATTTCAACCAATGGTTCATTTAGCAACCTATTAGATGCATAAGCATCATCAATTGGTCCGCCATTAAAATCATTATTAGAAAAGGCAGAGCCGCCAGAAATATTTGAGTTATGAGGAATAGCTAAACTATCAACACCATTTTCTCTAAGACCATTCATCCATTCCCATAATGGCTCAGGGTTCATGCTATCAAGTCTAGAAAAAATTTTATCGGGAAGATTTTTAGTGTCCTCAAATATCACATTACGATGAAGATAATTATTGTATAAGTCTTCAGACGAAGTATATTCGTAACCTGCAAAGGTTGTAAAAATACCAGGCTTATATGCATCATCAGCAGCTTTTATTGTTTCTTGCCAAACACTTTTTTGAACATTATCTATGAGGTCAATATCAATTGTGCCATTTCTGATTCCTTCAATGGTTGTTCTAGCAAAATTTGTAAACAATCCACCTCTTTTAAAAACTTCTAAAAACCCATCAGGTCGAGATTCATTTAAATTGTGAACTGGCTTTGTATACTCATACTTAGAAAACAAAGAGTTAGTGTCTGCAGCGGTTGGTAGAAGTCCTAGAAAAAAACCATGGTCAGTTACCGCATAAAAATCTAGCGGCCTTCTCAGCTTTATATCATAGCCTGTTGGATGAGGAATTGACTCTCCTTGAGCAAATTTATAAGCCATGTCAGGATCACTTAAAGATCCAAATGTGTATGCATCAAATGAATTTGAAGTATGTATGTGCAGATCACCGAAATATGCATTTTTATTTGGATTAGGCGAAGATAAAGAGTCCGTGCCCAATAAATCAGCTACTTGATAATAAGAATCATCTAATGAGGTTTGGACTTGTTGTTTTTTATCTACGTCAAGAATAAACAAGCCATAGAAAATAAAACCACCAAGGATAAGTATTAATATTAATACAACTCCGCCAATTTTTTTTATCATTAAATTATCCTAACACAGTGTTGAAAACAGATATTTTTTAAACAAACTGATTGGTACTAAACTTTTCTTTCCATGGAGTTAGGTCCAAATCACTACCGTGTGTTTCAGGGTTAAAATCTTTATCAAAAAATGATTTATAGTCTGCGTAATTAACTCTTAGTGCCCCTTTTTTAGAAAAGAAGAATTTGAACATGCTTTTAAATGTAGATAGTTTCCAAAATTGCTTATCATGTTTTAACATCTTGATTGCAATTCTTGTGATTACAAAAATTAAATCAATCAATGCCAATTTCATTACAATCCTCAAAACTTTATTTGAGCCATTGATTGTTTTATAAACATCGTGTGATACTGATTTGTGCTCAACCTCTTCTAAGCTATGCCACTTCCACATATCTACTACTGGATTATCTGATTTAAGAATTTTACCTTTTAAGATATTGGTACCCATTGTTGCTGTGATATGTTCTATTGCAGTTGTTATAGCTAATCGTGTTTTGTTGTCTACTTTATCTGTATGGGATTTTTCTAAACTTTTTACAAATATGCTTTCTAACTTTTCTAAGTCATATCCCTTAAGTTCACATAATAGTTGGTTGTATTTAATGTGCTCTCTTGTATGTGTTGCCTCTTGTATGCAGAACATACGAATCTCTTCTGACATATCTTTTAGTCTAACGTCATCTTTGAATGCACGAACACTTTTCATAAAAAACTTCTCACCTTTAGGAAAACAAAAACTTAAAGCATTTAAAACTGCAGTTAGGAATGCATCATCGTTAGCCCAATTTGAAGATAAATGTTTCTTCAGTTCGAACGAAGGGTCTCTCTTTATCATTGTCATATTATGTTCCTCATAATTTGCAACAAAGAATAGCAATAATGATCATATATAAGAGAGATATTTTAAGTCATAATAGAGATGTTTTAATTCATAAATATTTTAATTTTTATCTTTGCAAATGTTCAATACAGCTAATAGAAACTTAAATTTACTAGTAGACACACTATTAGATATATCCAGAGAGTCAGGTTTCTCAACTGAAGATATTATCAAGCACGCAAAAATAGATTTAAATAAACCAATACAAGAAATTGATATACCTAGAATTATTGACAATGTCTATAACTATATTAAAGACGAGGCTTTAATGGTAAAGCTAGGTCAAAGAGTAGATGTAACCTATTTTGGATCTTTTGGTTTTGCACTCATGAGCTGTTCAAGTTTTTCAGAAGCTATCAAATTGATTAATAGATATCAGTTATTGCTTGGAACTGGGATTAATTTGAATGTTTTATCTGACTCTCATAACTCTCAATATACGCTAAGAGTTTCAATAAGTATTTTAAACAATCTGCAAAAAAAATTATTAACTGAGCTAATAATATCTCAATCAATTTATCTTCTTAGAATTATTACAAATAATGATAAATTAAAATTTACAATAAGTTTTCAACATGAGGGAATAAATAACAAAGAGCTTTATGAATCGATACTAAAGTCTAATGTGAAATTTAATCAACTACATAATGAAATATCTGTTCCAATTGATTTAAGTAAAGAAAAGCTAGTTTCTGCAAACTCTGCAGTTCATATTATTTATGAAGAGCAATGCGAAAGACTTCTACGAGATCTGAATAAAGTAGAAAACTTCTCCGCTGCTACAAGAAGAATACTACTTCAAGCTGGGGATGATTTACCTGATATAAAAGAAGTTGCCTTCAAACTTCATATGAGTGAAAGCACACTGAGAAGAAGATTAAAAGAGGAATCTTCAAGTTACAGAATTATTTGCGATGAAGTTAGAGATGTTTTAGCAAAAAAATATCTTACTTCAACCAATTTAACTATTTCAGATATAGCCATGTTACTAAATTATAGTGAAGCAGCTAGTTTTAGAAGAGCTTTTATAAGATGGAATAAAGTTACTCCAAACGATTATCGTCATTCTAATAGCTAAAAGAATATAATAGTGTTTATGCGCCTGTAGCTCAGTTGGATAGAGTACTTGGCTTCGAACCAAGGGGTCGGGAGTTCGAATCTTCCCGGGCGCACCATTTCAATAAAAAACCCCTCTCTGGGAGGGGTTTAGTTTTTGCAATTAGATTCACTGGGGAGTAAAACTCTAATTGAAATCAATAATTAACTGTAAAGCTAATACCAGCTGTTCTTGGCGGTCCACTAAACCATGCTATGGTGCCTAGGGTTGTTGTTATATCACCAAAGGAACCATATCTGTATTCTTTATCAGTGAGGTTATCAACAAATAGACTTACCTTCGCATTCTCACTTATTATTAAATTTATATTTAAATTTGCCAATGTATATTCGGGGTTTGTAATCTGATTATTTCCACCATTTTGTGCACATCCATCATATAAAGGAATCGTACCGCAATTCAAAGCTCTTTCCGACATGATGTCGTCACCAACAGTATTTGCTCTTAAGACAGTAATAGCTGGTATTTTACCAAGCATACC
>CAJQGY010000072.1 GCA_905478015.1 uncultured SAR86 cluster bacterium | reverse complement strand
CCGTCGGCCAAGCTGCTACTGCTGCGTTACTTGCAAGAGCAACTACAAACGAAGGTCAACATATTGATATATCTATGCTGCATGCTTGCCTTGCATTCATGTGGCCAGATGGAATGATGCACAAAACTTTAAAAGATAAAGATAGATTCAAGATGTCTCCAGGCTCGGACTATTTTGAAACAATCAATTATAAAGATGGTGGTGTTGCAGTTGCTCCCTTGACCGATGATCATTGGAAAGCTCTTTTACCAATGCTTGGGTATCCGGAACTTCTTGGTACTCCTCTTTATGCATCTATTGCTTCAAGGATGACAAATATGGATCAAGTAACAAAAGTTTTGAGAACACCTCGAAATGATATTGGTGTTAAAAAGGCTATAGAGGTCTTAAGTGCTGCAGATGTTCCGTGCGCACCATGTACAAAAAGAAAGGATCTTGAGGGTGTTGAGCAAATCCAAGCAATTGGGGCGCTGGAAACCTATGTAACAAAAACAATGGGAGAGCTTACTGTTACGACTCCACCTATTTTGTTTGAAGGCAAGTCAACATCTCAGGCTGAGCCTAGTCCTTTGCTTGGAGAGCATAGTGAAGAAATACTTGAAGAGCTTGGTTGGGAGAGCCCATTAATTGATTCTCTTGTCGAGTCAGGCGACCTGCTAATTACAAAACTGTAGATTTAAACTTTAGTGTATTTATAAAGTTAAGCAACAAGGTTAAAATAATTTCAAATACCGTCCAAAAAACTCATGCCTAATAAAAAGAAAGTTGATGAAACAAGTTTTGATATTTATTTCGATGAAATAAATGATTTATTTGAATCAGATGAAGGTCAGCAATTTGTTTATTTAACTGGAGCAGCAGGAACTGGTAAAACAACTCTGGTTAAGAAGCTTATAGATGAGAATAGCTTAAAAAAAATAGTTGTAGCTCCAACAGGTATAGCTGCATTAAATATCGGCGGCGCAACTATTAATTCTGCATTTAGAATTGGATTTGATACATTTCCAATTATTAAAGAATCAAATGATCCAAGATTTAAAAAACTATTAAAAAATTTAGAATTGTTGATTATTGATGAAATATCTATGGTTCGAGCTCCTATGCTTGATGCCATATCAGAAACACTGAAACTTCATAGAGATTCATCTGAGCCCTTTGGTGGAGTTCATGTCCTTGCCTGTGGTGACTTGTTTCAACTTCCTCCTGTAGTTAAAGATCATGAAGAAGAAGCCATTTATGAGAAATATGAGTCAATATATTTCTTTAGTGCTAAAAGTTTTAAAGAAATAGAATCGCCTTCATTTTATGAGCTAACTTACTCGTTTAGACAAAGTGATGACAACAATTTCTATGACCTCTTAAATAATATAAGACTTGGCACTGATCTTGAAAACACAATTAATAAAATTAATGCATCTTGTTTTAACCCAAGTAATTATGAAGAGTCTGCTCTCATAGTCACATCAAGAAGATATAGAGCGGATCAGATAAATGAGGAAATGCTTAATACAATTGAAGGTCCTGCTACGGCTGCTTTGGCAGAAGAGCTTGGAGAGTTAAATGAAAATGAACTTCCTGCTCCTAGAAATCTTAGAATTAAAGAGGGCGCAAAAGTTATGTTTATAAAAAATGATAGTGAGGGTAGGTGGGTAAATGGAACGGTTGGAAAAGTAATAGATTGTAAAGACAAAAAACGAAAAACTATCAAAGTTGAAGTTGCTGGCAAAACTTTAAATGTTAAGCGAGAGGAGTGGAATAAGATTAGGTATGTCTATGATGATTATGATGATGAAATGGAAGAGGAAATTGTTTCATCATTCAAACAGTTTCCATTAAAGCTAGGCTGGGCTGTGACAATACATAAAGCTCAAGGGTTAACTCTTGAAAGCTGCTCTATAGACTTGGGCCAAGGTGCATTTGCTACAGGGCAAACTTATGTGGCATTAAGCAGATGTAAAACACTAGGATCTGTTAATTTGTATCAGGAGCTAAGAAAGACTGATGCAATGGTAGATTCAGCAATAGTAGATTTTCATAAAGAGTCTTTTTAGCCTATAGGATTTTCTGCAAACTCCTTATCAAAGGCTGCGTCTATCTTCTCCGACCTTTTAGCTCTAAACCTATACCTATGTTTATGATCTGTTATTGAGCAGCTTTCTCCCCTCTCATCAATTGGGGGCTTGTATTCCATGTAATATGTGGCCGCAATTGAATTGCTTATAAATATCCCGCATTGCTTAAAGGCATAGGAATCTTCTTTTCTATTATGGCGAATGCACATTGATTTTGATGATGAAATATTTGTTACTTTGCCATCCTTGAGAATATCAAATTGTATTTCAGAATAGCCACCTATCCTTGCAGCTGGATACTCTGGTCTCATAACTTGTTTAAGCTTTGTGGTGCAACCATCCTGTGAAATTTCATTTGCAGAATGAGCATTCATTGCAACCAATAAAAGGAAGAAAGGTATAGTTATTTTTTTCATATTAGTTAGCCCTTGCTAGTTCTTTTTTTAGCCTTTCTCTAAAGGCAAAATCATCAACAGTTATTGTATGTCTTGGTGTATCAATTTGCTTCACATCGGGATTATTTAATTCATCTTTGATTAACAAATCTATGGACTTTTTTGGTTTCCATGAACCATTAAAATGCTTTGCTGCTAATTTAGATTGAAGCTCTGCACCTGGCCAAATGCATCCCAATGGCTGGAATAAACCAATGAAATATAAGTTTTTTATCTTTGAGGGAAGCATTCTATGAAGGAGAGGAACTTTGCCTGTCTCATAACTGAGAAAATCCTTGTCAAAAAATTTATGTTTAATTTTGAATCCAGTACAAGCAATGATTACATCAAAATCTTCTTTTGTACCATCTATAAAATGAACGGTGCTCCCATCATACCTTTGTATGTCTTTATGCGGTTTAACTTTTCCATGCCTAACCGAGTAGTAGAGCTCAGAATTAACCGTTGGATGGGTTCCAAAAAGGTTTTGTTCAGGTTCCTGAAGGCCTATGTCTTTATTTTTGCCTTGGAATATTTCAAGCATAAGTTTTGTAAAAGGCTCTCTGATGAATGCTGGCATCCATCTATTTTTTAAGGCGTACATGTCAACTGGAAGGCCATACATAAACTTAGGAATTAAGTAATAGCCTCGCCTCCAACTAATATGAGTAGATTTAGAAACTCTTGCTGTTTCAACTGCTACATCGCATGCAGAATTTCCGCCACCAATAACCAAAACTCTCTTATCTGTATAGGGCTTTGCAGATTTAAAGTCATGAGAATGAATAAATTTTCCTGTAAAAGTTCCAGGATAGTTAGGGTACCTGGGTTCGTGATGATGTCCATTACAAACAACCAAGCCGTCAAAAGAGTCAATGGTCTCTTGATTACTTTCAAGATCTTTCCAAGTTATTTTCCAAGTCTCATCGTGCAATTGTTCACAATGTTTTACCTCGGTTCCAAACCTTATTAGTCCTTTAAGATCAAACGTGTCAGCATAGTCATTAAAGTAGTTTAGAAGCTCTTGATGAGATGGATAGTCGGAGGCTGATTCTGGCAAGGGATGGTCTTCGTAAAAAGAAGTATATTTTGAACTAATAATATGTGTTGTTTCAAAGACGCTGGAATGTCCAGAAGGAT
>CAJQGY010000071.1 GCA_905478015.1 uncultured SAR86 cluster bacterium | reverse complement strand
TATGTAGATTTTTTTGGAAAGAAATCTTATACAACCACCCTAGTTCCAAGGCTTGCATGTAAGACTAAAAAACCTGTAGTATTTTGTTGCCTTAACTCACTAAGTAATTCAAATTTATTGGCAATTAATATAGAGTCTTCAGATAAAAATTTATATGATAATAGTAAGTGTTTACTATCAATGAATCAAAGTATTGAAAAGCTTATTAATAAAAATATAAGTGATTATTCATGGGAGTACAAAAGGTTTAGAAGGCCTATTACAGGCGAAACAGATCCTTATATAAATTAAATTATTTATCCCAAAAAACAGTTGTAAATAATACAAGCAATGTAAAAATTTCAAGCCTGCCGAGTATCATGGCAAAAGCTAAAATACCCTTTCCAAAACCTGTTACAGAGCTGTAGGTTTCTGACACAGAACCAAGCCCTGGCCCTAAATTATTTAAACATGCCCCTATTGCCGAAAAGGCACTTTCAAAGTCCATGCCTGTTGCCAATAACGAAAGCAATAGAAGCATGAATGAGATTATATATATTGAAAAAAACCCCCATACTGATTCTGCAACTTTGTCATCAACAGCCTTTGTTCCAATTTTTAATGACACTACCGCATTGGGGTGAACTAATCTCATTATATTTATTTTTGCATGGTTGATCATAATCAGAACCCTCCATGATTTTATTCCCCCACCAACTGAGCCTGAGCAAGCTCCTATAAATGCACCAACTAATAAAAGAAATGTAATAACAGTTGGCCACGATGAGTAGTCTGTACTAACAAAACCAGTGGTTGTAACTATTGATATAGATTGAAAAAATATTTGTCTAATAGATGCGTCATCAAAACCCAATATGTAGCAAAAAAATATTGAAAGAATAATTACTAAAGACAATATTGAAACAAAAAACCTTAATTCTGCATCATGAAAGTACTTTAACGGCCTCTTTTTATATATTGCAAAGTAGTGCAGGGCATAGCTAAAAGCAGAAAGAAGCATAAATATCATACAAATAACTTCTATAGAAAAACTATTAAAGAACCCTATACTCTCGTCATGTGTTGAAAAACCACCAATAGATACAGTACTTAAGCTATGAGAAATAGCGTCAAAGCCTGTCATTCCAGCTAAATAATAAAGACCTGCACAAACCAACGTCAAGGTGAGATAAATCAACCAGAGAGCTTGAGCCGTCTCTTTTATTCTTGGGGTAAGCTTTTGATCACTCAGTGCTCCAGGAATCTCTGTTTTAAACAGCTGACCGCCTCCAATCCCTAGTAATGGCATAACAGCTATTGCTAACACTATGAGGCCCATACCTCCCATCCATTGCAGCATCTGCCTATAGAATAAAATAGATTCTGGCAATAGATCTAAGCCAGATATAACAGTAGCACCAGTGGTTGTTATTCCTGACATTGATTCAAAAAATGAATCAATAAACGACATGCCAGACAACGTGAATGGTATTGAGCCAACAAATGAGAGAACAACCCAAAAAAGAGTAATTATTACAAAACCGTCTTTTACTCCCATTTCCTCTTTGCTTTTTCGAGTTAATAACCAAGCAAGAAATGCTGGAACAAAAGCCACCACAAGCGTTGTTGTAAAAATTTGCTCCGCACCATCTTTAAAAATAAACGAAATGCTTATCGGTGCTAACAAAGATGCGCTAAATAGCATAACAAGCACACTAAATAGATTAATAATAGGTTTAAGTGCCATTATCCCTCTTTAAACAACCTTTCAATCTCTGTAAGAGTGTTTTTATCTTCTAAAAACACAATTAAATGGTCATTAAGCGATAGGTTTACATCTTTGCTAGGCATTATAACTTCGCCATGCCTAACTATTGCCGCTATTGATGCGCCTTCTGGCATAGGAATCATTTCTATGGATGAGCCAAACAGGTGAGATGTATGCTCATTAGCATGAACAATACCCTCAACAGCCTCTGCTCCAGAGTCCATTTTAAGCAAAACATCTTGTGCAACGTCACTTTCTCTTAAGTCTTGCAAAACAGATGAAACAGTTAGTCTATATGGCGCTATATAAGTATCAATAAATCCAGGAACAAGTTTTAAATAGGATGGATTGTTTAAAATAATCATAGTTTTCTTGGCTCCTAGCTTTTTAGCTAAGAGAGAAGACATGACATTTGTCTCATCATCATTCGTTAGAGCACAAAAGACATCAATAGAATCTATATTCTCACTTTTTAATAGGCTGTCATCAGTGGCTGAGCCATTTAGCACTATTGTTTTATCAAGATCTCTAGACAGCTTTTCACATTTCTCATGATTTGAATCAATTAACTTAACTTTATAGTTATTCTCAAGTTCTTTTGCTAGTGAGTAGCCTATTTTCCCACCGCCTACAATCATAATTCTAGAAAATGTTTCTCCTTGACGAAACTCATCAACTATAGTGTCTATGCTATCTGCGTCAGAAATAAAGTAAACCTCATCATTATCTTTAATGATCGTCTCTCCATTTGGAATAAATGGCTTTGATTTTCTATAAATCATAGGTATATATGCATCAATTTCTGGCATATCTTCTTTTATATTCTTTAGTTCTCTTCCAACAAGCTTGCCTTGTTTTTTAGCCTTTACAGAAACCAATTTAACTTTACCATCTGCAAATTCTTCAATCTGATTTGCACCAGGGTGTACTATTAATTCTCTCAGGTGACTGGTAACTTCGTATTCTGGACTTATTGGCATATCAATTACACCCTCTCCAAATATTTCTAAGTCATTTATATAGGCAGAATCTCTAAATCTACATATTGTTTTTTTTGCATTGAATTGTTTTTTTGCAATTTGGCACGCAATAATATTTACCTCGTCATTGCTTGTAACAGCAATAACAATAGTATCCTCATCAACACCTAGTTTTAATAAAGAATCTTTATGTGCTGCGTGCCCAACAACACACCCAACATCTAGTTTTTCTTGAAGCAAATCAATCTTTGTTTTGCTCTCATCAACTATTGAAACTTCATAGTTATTATTTGAAAGATTTCTGGCCAAACTGCTACCAACTCGACCAGCCCCTAATATCGCTATCTTCATAGTTAGTAAATTAAACCTCTTTTAAGACAATTAAAAGACTTAATGACAAATATTAATTTATTGAAAAAATTTTCTGTATGAGTTGAAGGCGTCATTAGTATTAATAATATTTTTGTTTGGAAACTGTAAGTGAGTGATTACTATTGATGTATCACTTGTTTTAATTGAAAGACCGTCTTTTGTAAAATATATTATTTGACCTGGACTCTTTAAGGAGTTAGCCTGTTCTTCATGCATTGAGTGGATTTTAATCAATTTATCTTTGTATAAAAAAGACACTCCAGGCCACTCATTAAAAGCCCTAAATCTATTAATAATCTCATTAGATGACCATAAGAAATTTATTACGGAATCATCTTTTTGAATTTTTTTACAATAAGTTGCAGTCTCAAAATCTTGTTTTATATATGACAATTTCTCATCCTCTACCTGATCAAGGAGACTAGAAATTTTAGAAATTGATAGAGCGCTGAGTTGAGATTCAAGCTCAGTTTTATTCCATGACGAATCAATCATCAATTCATGTTTTTGTAAAATGTCCCCCTCATCCATCCCGGATGACATTTTTATAAATGAGATACCTGTCATTTTTTCATTATTTATAATTGCTGATTGAATTGGCGAAGCCCCTCTATATTTTGGTAAAAGAGAATAATGAATATTTATCGAAATTTTTTCAGGACATTCTAATAACCAATCTGGAAGTATTTTCCCATATGCTGAGACTAACAAAATATCGAAATTGAGACCTAATATTATATCTTTAAACTCTTCATCTAAATTAAATGGTTTGTATGTTTTTATGGCAAGAGCTTTTGCCACCCTTGATACGTCAGACTCAACCTTTAAATTGCCACGCTTTCTTCGTTTATCAGGCTGAGTTATAACGCCAACGACCTCATGGGGTGTATTTTTACTTATATATTCCAATACCTCTGAGGAAGGCTTTGGAGATCCAGCAAATAGTATCTTCATAAAATCTTTTAAATTCTTTTAAAATCGTTTAAAAACATTATTACTTCTTAGAAAGCTTCTTTTTTATTCTATCTCTTTTGATTGAGCTAACATAATCAACCATAAGCTTACCTTCTAAATGATCTATTTCATGCTGAATACATACTGTGAGGAGCCCTGAAGGCCTGTCAGTATGGCTCTTCCCTTTCAAATCTTGCCACTTAAGAATAATATTATCGGGCCTAGTAATTTCTTCATTAAACCCTGGTACCGAAAGGCATCCCTCTTCAAACGTATAGCTTGAATCCGTATTTAAAATTTCAAATTCAGGGTTTACAAAAAATTGGGGTTTATTCCTATCTTCACTAATATCAATTACGATCAAGCGTACATGTTTATTAACCTGTGTGGCAGCCAGTCCAATCCCATCCTCTCGATACATAACCTCCAGCATATCATTGGCAAGATTTTCTAGACTTTTGTCGAATTTTGTTACTGGATCAGCTACTTTTCTTAACCGTGGATCTGGAAATTTCAAAACTTTTAAATTATTACTCATATATTTAGGGTTTAAAGGTCTAGTTTATTATATTTTGTTAAATTATAATCTAAACACCAACTATCATCATTATAAACTATGACTAACAAAACCACAGATGTAGCAATAATTATGGGATCAGACTCCGATTTGCCCATTGTTGAAGCAGCTTTTCCAATTTTAGAGTCTTTTGGCGTAAATTATACAAAAAATGTACTTTCAGCTCACAGAACCCCTCATGCTGTTATAGATTTTATAAATAAGTCTGAATCGAATGGGTGTAAGGTATTTATTGCTGCTGCAGGCATGGCAGCACACCTGGCCGGGGCGCTCGCTGCGCATACTACCAAACCGGTGATTGGCATACCTATAGAATCAGGCGGAATGGGTGGAATGGATTCGCTATTGAGTACAGTTATGATGCCTCCAGGAGTTCCTGTTGCAACTGTTGCTGTAGGAAAGAGCGGTGCAAAAAATAGTGCAATATTAGCAGTACAAATTTTGGCAACTGGTAATGACGCCCTTTCATCTAAACTTGATGATTATAAGGAGAATATGAAGAACGAAGTGCTTGAAAAAAATAACAAACTAAACTCTTAATTGTTATCAAAAAAAGCTCTTAATATTCATCAATCGATAAGCTGGTTTACAGATGGAAAAATTCTTGCCCATCCGACAGAAGGCATATGGGGCCTAGGCTGCAATGCTTTAGATTTTGATGCCTATTCAAAACTTTTTTTGCTTAAAAAAAGAGATAAAAAAAAGAGTTTTATCCTTCTATGCAGGTCGCTTGAATCTATAAAAAAATATACAGAAACCCTCTCTTTAGAGGATGAAACTTTACTAAATAATGCTTGGCCAGGACCTGTTACATTTGTGATTAACTATAATAGTTCAGTGCCCATACATCTTAAAAATAGTACCGGCAAGTTAGCATTTAGAGTAAGTAATCACTATCCTATAAAAGCTTTATTAAAAGAGTTTGATGGTTTATTTGTTTCAACTTCTGCCAATCTCTCTGGAGAACCACCAATTGACTCACCTCAGAAAATTTTGGATTTTTTTGCTAACGATAACCTTGCATACTATGATGAAAAGCTTGGTAGCGAAATGAAACCAAGCACTATAATTGACCTAGAGAGCAAAAAGATTTTAAGACGATAATATGAAAGATTTTGAAAAGAAATTTAAATCCATTCAAGCCGACATTATTGATTTATTTACTGACTGTGAAAAATCAAAAAATGCCTCAATAATTTCAGACTCTTGGAAAAGACCGGAGGGCGGTGGCGGCAAAACATTTGTAATTCAAGATGGCTCTTTTTTTGATAACTGTGCTGTCAATTTTTCCTCTATTTTCGGATCTAAGTTACCAAAATCAGCAATAGGAAACTCAATAGTAAAATCCACTAGATATGGGTACCAGGCGATGGGTGTTTCTGTTATCACTCACCCAAATAACCCAAACATCCCAACCAGCCATATGAATGTAAGGCTGTTCTGCATATTAGATAAAAATAAGAGAATTAAAGACTGGTGGATTGGAGGTGGCTATGATTTAACTCCTTACATTATATTTAATGAAGATATAGACCTATGGCATTCTGAAGCAAAAGAGTCATTAAGGTCATATAACAAAAAATATTATGATAGCTTTTCTCAAAATTGTAATGATTATTTCTATATACCTCATAGAAAAGAAAGAAGAGGCGTTGGCGGAATATTTTTTGACAATACAAAGCATATTTCAATTGAAAAAAGCATAGAAATGCTTGCTGCAATAGCTCAATCATATGCAAATTCATATTCTGAGATAATTAAAAGAAGAACCAAGACATCGTTTTCTAAAGAAGATAAAGAATTTCAAAGTCTTAGAAGGGGTAGGTATGTAGAATTTAATTTAGTAAATGATAGGGGAACAGCTTTTGGTCTTCAGTCCAATGGAAGAATACCCTCAATACTTGCTTCCCTTCCCTTAAATGCATCATGGAAGTATAAAAAAGATAAAATAATGGAGCTAAGGGAAAAAAAACTAATAAAAAATATCAATAGAGATTGGAATGTCTAAAATATATAGATTAGGAGTTGTTGGTAACCCAATCGAACACTCACTTTCACCCTTTATTCACTCAAGATTTGCGATAAATGAAAAAATTAATATTTCATATAAAGCCTATAAAACAGAGCCAGATTCTTTTGAAGAATTCGTTAATAACTTTTTTGAATCTAGGGAGTCCAAGGGTTTGAACATAACCCTTCCTTTTAAGCATCAAGCATCTAGGTTAAGTGGGGATATATCAAAAGAGGCATCTACAATTTGCGCAGTTAATACAATAAATAAAATAAATAATAAGATAATGCTTGATAGCACAGATGGCCTTGGCTTTATAGACGACCTTAAATCAAAAAATATTTATATAAATGATAAAGAGGTTTTAATAATTGGAGCCGGGAGCGCATCAGAAAGTATTTTATATAAAATTATTTCTGAAAAACCAAAAAAAATTCTTATAGCTAATAGAACTGTATCTAAGGCAGAAAGCCTTATAAATAAATACAAAAACCTCTTCAGCAATATCCATCTATTATCTAGCGATGATTTAAATTCGCCAGATGTGGTAATAAATGGAAGTTCCGCTGGGCTTACTGGAAAATTTCAACCTGTTGAGCTTAATACAAAAGAAACAACAGCTTTTTATGATCTGAACTACTCTCTTGAAACCACGCCATTTTGTGAATGGGCCATTCAGGCCTCACCCAGAGTTTTTGATGGTATTGGCATGTTAGTAAATCAGGCAGCCTACTCTTTTGATATTTGGTTTGGAGTTAAGCCAAAAACAGAACAAGTTTTAGAAGATATCAAGGCTTTATAGATGGCTGCTTTTATTCAATTTATAGCCGGAGCAATCTGCCCAAAGTGCAAAAAATTGGACACCATAGCAATTAGCAAAGACGACGATATGATTTATTGTGTTAAATGCTCATTTAAAGAAAATAGACCCAAAGATCCAAATAGCAAAACCAACACAATAAAAGCCATTAATATTGATGGCCTTAATAGCTCCAAAAACTAGAATTAACACCAACAAAAGTATATTATACGCGCCATAATTGACCCAAAGCCTAGGTTATAATATAAAAAAGGCTTATAATGCTTTATTAATAAATTATATTTTATAAGAAACGTAAACCCACAGGACAAGAAATGCTATCAAACTTAATAAACAAGCTGACCGGATCTTTACTCACAATATCTTTATTCTCGAACCCAGTCAAAGCTGATTGGTTTGCCCTAAACATGACAGAGGGAGCAACAGCAATAAGCCAAGAGGTTTTTAATCTTCATATGCTTATTTTCTGGATATGCGTAGCAATCGGAGTAGTTGTGTTCAGCGTAATGTTCTATTCAATGTTTGCCCATACAAAGAAAAAAAATCCAGTAGCAGCAACTTTCCACGAAAGCACTAAAGTTGAAATAGCTTGGACAGTAATTCCATTTCTAATACTAATTGCTATGGCTGTGCCAGCATCTAAGACATTAACAAAAATGTATGACGATACAGCTGGTGATGTAAATATCCAGGTAACTGGATTTCAATGGAA
>CAJQGY010000070.1 GCA_905478015.1 uncultured SAR86 cluster bacterium | reverse complement strand
AAATGAAATCTTAATAAAGTCTTATTGGTAAATGACATTGGAATGATCTTGCTTATAGAAGCTGAAATAGGCTCTCCATCAGATATATCTAATAATTCTAAAGATATATTTTTATAATTTAGAAAAGAAAAATAAGGACCAACAAATAATAGAGGCATTATTAAAAAAGTGAATACTAAAATTTTATATATTAAATTCACTAAACCTTTTTAAATACTAGTGAGGAATTAGTTCCACCAAAACCAAACGAGTTATTCATAACTGTTGTAATTTTCTTTTCTCTTGCTATGTTTGGTGTGAAATCTAGATTACATTCTGGATCTAAGTTATTAAGATTAATTGTAGGGGGAATAATTCCATCCCTAAGTGCTAGTAAAGAAAAAACAGATTCAATTGCGCCGGCTGCTCCAAGTGTATGACCTGTCATAGATTTTGTAGAACTAATACTAGGGATATTATTTTTAAAAATATTTTTAATTGCATTTGATTCAGCAAGGTCACCTAAAGGAGTTGAGGTGCCATGTGCGTTTATATAATCAATTTCAGAATAATCTATTGCAGCATCTTTAAGCGCTTCATTCATTGCTGATGATGCTCCCTTTCCATTTTCTGGTGGTGCTGTCATATGGAATGCATCCGAGCTCATGCCGAAGCCTATTAATTCTCCGTAAATATGAGCACTTCTTTTCTTTGCATGCTCATACTCTTCAAGGACAAGTGATGCTGACCCATCTGATAAAACAAAACCGTCTCTATTTTTATCCCAAGGTTTGCTAGCAGTAAGTGGGTCAGATGATTCAGACAAAGCTCGAGCAGCAATAAAACCACCAATTCCAAGAGGTGTGCTAGACATCTCACCGCCTCCAGCAATCATGATATCAGCATCGCCATAAGAAATAGATCTAGCTGACATTCCTATCGAGTGACTTGCTGCAGAACATGCTGTTACAGTGCTCATTGAAGGGCCTGAGAATCCATTTTTAATAGAGATAAAGCCTGAAGCCATATTTATGATTGAACCTGGAACGAAAAAAGGTGATATTTTTTTATAACTATACTCGTTCAATAATTTATAATTTTTTTCGATATTAGAGATTCCGCCAATGCCAGATCCAAAATTAACTCCTATCCTAGAAAGATTAAATGAGGAATCAATAGAGGCATCCTTTATAGCTTGAGAAGATGAAATTAAAGAATATTGAATAAATGGATCTAATCTTCTTATTTCTTTAACATCGAGATACTCTTTAAGATCTAAATTTTTAATTCTACCGCCTATTGTTACTGGAGAATTTGGTATATTTGTGTCGTTAAAAGAAATGCCGGAGACGCCGTTTATACAGGCATCCCAGGCATCATTGATACTATTTCCAATAGGGGAAACAATCCCCAATCCTGTAACTACAACTCTTCTTTGTAGTTTCACTAGATTTAGGAATTAGAATTTATATAGTCTACGGCTTCATTAACAGTTGAAATTTTCTCGGCATCTTCATCAGCAATTTCTAGATCAAACTCTTCTTCAAGTGCCATTACAAGTTCAACAGTATCAAGTGAATCAGCGCCCAAATCATCAACAAAAGATGAATCACTATTAACTTCGTCAATTGAAGTGCCAAGCTGGTCACTTACTATTTTTTTTACTCTATCTTCAATACTCATATTATCTCCCTTGATAAAAGAATGTCATTTTACATGTTTTGAAATTAAGATGCATTGATTAATGCATAAATAATCCGCCGTCAACAGATATGGTTTGTCCAGTTATATATGCAGCTTCATCTGAAGCAAGAAAGAAAACAAGCTCAGAAATATCTTTCGTATTTCCAATTCTCCTTAATGGAATTTGAGACTCTAGATCAAGCCTAGCTTTGTCATCGAGATATTCAGTCATATCTGTATCTATAAAACCTGGTGCTATTGAATTAACAGTTATATTTCTAGAGCCTACTTCTTTAGCTAGTGATTTTGTAAACCCACTTAATGCTGCTTTAGAGGAAGAATAATTAACTTGACCAGCATTACCCATTAATCCTGAGACTGATGAGATGTTTATTATCTTTCCATATCTACTCTTAACCATTTGTTTTACAAACATTTTTGTTATGTTGAAAGTACCAGTTAGATTTATATCGATAACATTGTCCCAGTCCTCATCTTTCATTCTTAAAAATAATTGGTCAGCTGTAATTCCGGCATTATTTACCAAGATATTTGGTAATAAATCTCTTTCTTTAAGGTTATTAAAAGCTTCTTTTATTGAATCTCTATCTGTTACATCAAGTCTAATAGGGATAAGAGTTCCTTTAAAATTATTTTTTTTAAATTTGAATTCCGACCTTGCAGTACCAACAACATTGAAACCTTTATCAGCAAAGTGATAGGCAATTGATTCACCAATGCCTCTTGATGCTCCTGTTATCAATATATTTTTCATATCATATTCCTTAAATCTTCTTCGAAACTTGCTGATGACATTGTGAGAACATTTTGCAATCCATTAGATTTCGCTAAGCCAGATAAAACCTTACCAGGTCCGCATTCAATTAATATACCATTATGACTTTTAATGCATTTCATTGTCTCCACCCATTGAACTGGATTTGTGAGCTGATTGGTTAGATTCTCTTTAATTTTACTAGGATCTGAGATAATTTTAGCATCAACATTTTGAATAACATCTATATTAGGTTTTTTAATAACTATAGTGTCTAACTCTTTGTTTAGTTTGATGGAAGATTCTTTCATTAAAGAACAATGGGAGGCTGTTGATACTTTAAGCTTTATACATCTCTTAGCACCCTCCTCTTTAAGTTTTAAGGAAGCAACATCTACAGATTTATGATCTCCACCTATAACAGTCTGATTTGGAGTATTTATATTTGCAGAAGCTACAGACATATTGGAGTTATTGCTGATTTCATTACAGATGTTATCAATTATAGGTTGATTCAAGCCCATAACAGCCATCATTGATCCACTAGGTGCTTCAGACATAAACATACCTCTTTTGTATACAAGTTGAAGAGCTGTTTTTAATTCTAGAGATCCTGAAGCAACAAGTGCTGAATATTCTCCAAGAGAGTGGCCGGCTAATAAGTCCAGGGGATTAGGTAATAACTTTAACAATCTATTAAAATATAAATGAGACGCTAGAACCAAAGCGGGTTGAGTATAGAAGCTTTGGTTTAATTTTTCGGAATCTGATGTAACAATATCAAGCAAGTCGAAATCAAAAAAATTTTTATTAAAATTAGATGAATCTAATTCATGTTTTGAGAAATGATCTAGCATTCCAAGAGATTGAGAGCCTTGTCCGGGAAAGACAACGCTAATATGTTTAGCCATATCTAGCTTAATTCTTCTTCAGCCTCATCCTTTTCAGGTTTTCTAAGATCTTTGATTAGTCTACCTTTATAAAAACCATCTTTTGTCATTTGATGACGAAGATGTCTTTCACCTGAAACAGGGTCAGTTGAAAGCGTAGAGCTTTTTAATGAATCGTGAGATCTTCTCATTCCTATTCTTGATCTAGTTTTCTTACTTTTTTGAACTGCCATAATTAACCCTTTAAAAAAACCGTATCCTATCAAATTTGCCAATCATTTGGTATCTTTTTTTAATTAAAAACATTTATTAAATCTTTAAAGGAATCATCAATATCTGCTGTTAAATTAATCTCTTGTAAATCCTGATTGGTAAAGCTTAGTTTATAGGCATGAAGACCCATTCTTTTTACCTTCTTAGATATTCTTTTATTGTAGGTCCAATCTCCATATTTTGCGTCATTAACTACAGGATGGCCTATTTCATTTGCATGTACTCTTATTTGATGCGTTCTGCCTGTAAAAATTTTGACCTCGACATAAGTTGAATCTTGATTTTTTTTAATAATCTTAAAAATAGATTTGGCTGATTGATGATTATCACCAATCGGTATATTTACTTCTATATCTTTAGCGAGTCTGCCTTTTAATATAGCCCTATAAACTTTATTTACTTTCTTTGCAGTTAATTGCTCATAAAAATATTTAGAAGACTTCTTATTTTTAGAGAATACTAAGCAACCTGATGTTTCTTTATCAATTCTATGACATAAATCTATGGACTGATTATAAATAGATCTCATTATTGATATAACGCCGTACTTATTATCCGTGCCGCCATGGACAGCCAAACCATTTGGTTTATTAATGGCAATGAAATTATCATCGTTGTATATAATTGATTTTTTTATTAAGTCTTTAAGTTTGTTTGGTATAAACACATTGTCTTTAGTTGGAATATTTATATAAGGTGGCAATCTTAAATTGTCTCCTTCTAAGATTTTTGAACTTGGTTTAGCTCTTCCGGAATTTATCCTAATCTCACCTTTTCGAATCATGCTATATATTTTTGATTTTGGTAAATCAAAAAGAATTGACATTAAATAATTATCTAATCTTCTATTTGAATTATCCCTATCAATAACTAATTTTTTGACACTCATCATACAAATCTATAGGATAAGAGTCTAAATAACTAGATAAACTAGTTATATTTTAATATTAAAGATAATTACAACAGTTTTTTTATTGCCTTTAACGAGGCAAACCTTATAAGCAAGCAGAAATAAGACTTATTAAGGACGGGCCTTAGCTCACTGCTGATTTATCTTCCTATACATAGGGAGACTATAATGAAAAGAATTTTAATCAATTCATCTTATGGAGATGAACTTCGAGTTGCGCTTGTTGATGGTGCAAAACTATATGATCTAGATACAGAATCACCAGATAGAGTCTTGTTAAAAGGTAGTATATTTAAAGCTACTGTATCAAGAATAGAATCAAGTCTAGATGCTGCTTTTGTAAACTTTGGATCAGAAAGGCATGGCTTTTTACCTCTAAAAGATCTATCAAATGAATTCTTTAAAAAGAATGCTAACGGTAAGACTGAGTGCACACTTAAAGAAGGCCAAGACATAATTGTTCAAGTAACAAAAGAGGAACGCGGAACTAAAGGTGCGGCCTTAACGACACAAATTGGTCTTGCTGGAAGATTTCTTGTTCTAATTCCAAATTCATCAAGGTCTGGAGGAATTTCAAGACGAATAAGTGGCGAGGAAAGGGATCAAATTAAGGATGCTCTGTCTAATTTAGATATACCTAATGATATGAGTGCTATTGTTAGAACAAATGGTCTAGGTAGAACTTCTGAGGAGCTTGCTCTTGATTTATCATACCTATTGGCGCTGTGGGAAGAAATTTCAAAAACATTTGATAGCGCTCCCAGTCCTTCATTGATATTTAGAGATGACAAGCTTATTGTAAGAGTTGTAAAAGATTATTTTAAAGAAGATATTGAAGAGATACTAATTGATGACAAGCCAACTTATGATGAAGCATTAGAATTTATTAGTGCTGTTCTGCCAGACCATGCAGACAAGGTTAAATTCTATGATGAAGAAATCCCTCTCTTTAATAGATATCAAATTGAATCTCAAATTGAACTTGCTTTTCAAAGAGAGATATCATTAACATCTGGCGGCTCTATCGTTATAGATCCTACAGAAGCAATGACAGCTGTTGATGTCAATTCTGCTAGATCAACAAAGGGAAAAGATATCGAGGACACTGCATATAAAACAAATCTAGAAGCAGCAAGAGAAGTTGCTCGTCAACTTAGATTAAGAGATGTCGGGGGATTAGTTGTTATTGATTTTATTGACATGATGGATTCAAAACATCAGGAAAAAGTTGAATCTGCATTTAGAAAAGCAGTTTATACAGATAGAGCCAGAGTTCAAATTTCAAGCATCTCAAGATTTGGATTGCTAGAAGTCTCTAGACAAAGGTTAAGACCATCATTAAATGAATCTTATGATATCGAGCACGTTCTAGTCAGAGGTCCTAGATCATTAGGACAATCAATATTAAGAATTATCGGCGAAGACTCAGCAAAAGATAATACTGCTGAAATACAAGTTTACGTTCCATCTGATGTTGCAAGTTATTTATTAAATGAAAAAAGAAATGACATTATGCATATTGAAAAATCTAATAACATAAAAGTTGTTATTGTTGCTGACCCATACAAATCAAGACCTTACTATAAAGTTCTAAGAGTTAAGGCAAGTGATGTAAAAAATGTAGATTCATATAAATTAGTACCAAATAGCCCTGAACCTGATACTAATTGGAGAGACGATAAAAATATTAACAAGTCAATGAAACCTCTTGTAAGTGGTATCAAGCCACCCAAGATGCCTAAAAAGAAAAAAGACGGTCTTGTAAGCTGGATTAAAAGTATAGCTGGTATCGATGGTGATGATAGTAAAACAAAAAAAGTGGTTAAAAAAACTAGCAATAGAAAACCACAACAGAGAAGAAATTCTAATAGAAAGCCTAAACCTGCTTTGAATAAAAAGCCTGTTCAAAATAAACAAAATAAAAAGCCTGTTAACAAAAAATTAAATCAGCAGCTAAAAAAAACAACTACTAATCAGCAGAATATAAATCAAAAAACTGTTGATCAAAAACCCCCTACTCAATCCAAGTCTAATCAGAAAAATCATAATAATAAAGCAAATAAAGAGCAGGTAAAATCTAAAAGTATTAATACATCTCAGTCAAATAAATCTGATAAGGTCAATGATGTTTCTAAGAAAGTGAAAACTGAGAATAAGCCTGTTGCAAAGAAACAAAATGCGCCTAAATCTGAAAATATTAAACCGGATACACCAAAGGTTAAAAAACCAGTTATGCAAGAAATCAAAAAGGAAGCTAAAGTAAAGAAAGAAATTCCTACAAGAGCCTCTAACGACCCTCGAGATAAGACTTAATTAATTGACCAGATATTGAAGATATTGGTGGTATTTTTGGAAGATTGTTGACATCAAACCAATCAGCTTCAACAATCTCTTCACCGTCTACTTTTATATCTCCTGATTTATACTCGCACTTGAATGCAATCATAAGTTGGTTTGGAAAAGGCCATGGTTGACTTCCAAAATATTCGATATTTTTAACTTTTAAACCAACTTCTTCCATAATCTCTCTTTTAAAAGTCTGTTCTAACGTTTCAGATGCTTCAACAAATCCAGCTATTGCACTAAACATTCCCTCTGGAAAAAGCTTATTACGGGCTAAGAGTATTTTGTCATCCTTAATAATTATTCCAATTACACATGGAGATATTTTTGGATAGATCATATCTTTAGTACATGGACAAAAGAACGCACCTTCTTTAGAAGAGAATTTATTAAGAGATCCACAAGATCCACAAAATTTTGATGTT
This sequence comes from uncultured SAR86 cluster bacterium, assembly GCA_905478015.1. Classification (GTDB taxonomy): domain Bacteria; phylum Pseudomonadota; class Gammaproteobacteria; order Magnimaribacterales; family D2472; genus CAJQGY01. The sequence goes on along the minus strand of CAJQGY010000070.1, from coordinate 226 downwards.
TTCAACCAATGAAGTAAATGTTGAGCTCTTCCTATAATAGATATTTCATTTGGAGATACAGTTCCTAGAATATTTCTAATATCTGTTTCAATTAATGAGGCATAACCATGGGCATTTAAATCAAAATTACAGTTAGTAACATCTACAGCTAAAAACTGAGAATCTATATTTTCACCTATACCAACAACAATTGCCTCAGAGTAATCAATATTTAAAAACATTGATT
>CAJQGY010000069.1 GCA_905478015.1 uncultured SAR86 cluster bacterium | reverse complement strand
TCGGATTAGAGATGCCTATTTTTTTAGAGGGAGTGTTATTTGTATTAGTTTTTTCAATTTTTAAATTAGAAAAAATTTTAGAAAAGAATGTGTCCTTTTGTTTAATGTTAAAAGAATTTTCATTTAAATATAAATCTACTTTTCTAAACTTTAATACCTCAGCTTCAGATATTACCAACTTTGAATCAAAATTTTCATTTACTTGCGTTTCTTTGTGCTCAAAAATAATAAATTCAATATCATAAGATTCAGTGGAAATTGATGATCCAGTTGAATGAATGGCCAGGACCATTATTAATAATTGTTTAAAGTAGATCATCTAACAATTTTATTACTTTATCTCTTCTAATAGATCCATTAGATTCAATTAATCTAATATTAAATCTATTCTTGCTATCAAATGAGTATATAGACTGGTCAGTTTTAACTATTTCTAATAATCGTAATATAGTTTTATCAGTCACAGATTCCCCTAGCTGTATTGATGTGATCTCGCTAGAAGAAGTTAATTTTGGAATTTGCAGATCTCCTATCATTTGATTGATCGTAGCATTTTTTAAAAGGTTTTCGGTTTCAAGTGGTATTCTTCCACAAGTATCCTCTAAAAAATATTTGATCTTTTGAATGTCTATATGTGTATCAGCGTCATATATTAGTTTGTAGATCTTAAGTCTTTCAACGGTTGATGGCATATAAACATCACTTATAAATGCAGAATCAAAAAAATTAACATCTGTTTGAATAATTTCGATATTATTTTCATCTTTTCTATTTCTTATCGCAGATTTCAACATAGATAGATAAAGGGAAAGCCCAATTGATGATATGTGTCCGCTTTGCTTCTCACCAAGAATCTCTCCAGAACCTCTTAACTCCATATCTTCTTGTGCTATAAAATAACCAGAACCTAGTTTTGAGAGTCTTACTATTGACTCTAATCTTTCAGATGCTAATTTTGGTATTTTTTCATCAGGTATTAAGAAATAACAATAACCTTGCTTATTGGATCTTCCTATCCTACCTCTAAGTTGATGAAGTTGAGCTAAACCTAATTTATGAGAGTCCTCAATAATCATGGTATTAGCATTTGGAATATCTAAACCCATCTCAACAATTGTTGTGCATATTAAAATATCAATTTCTCCAGAGCTAAATCCAGTCATGACAGTTGATATGTCTTTCTTGTTTAATTGGCCATGAGCTATTCCAATTGATATATCAGGGATCAGTGACAGAATAATCTTTTTTAGACTCTCGATTTTACTTATATTATTTTGCAAGATAAAACATTGGCCACCTCGCTGAATTTCTCTAGATATTGATTCCTTGAGGATTGTATTATCAGAAATTTTTAAAAAAGATTTAATAGACAATCTATTAACAGGAGGGCTATTTAAGAAAGAGAAATCTTTTAAACCAGAAAAGACAAAATTCATTGTTCTGGGTATTGGAGTAGCTGACAAATAAAGTATATGTATATTATCTTGTTTTGATTTAATAAGATCTTTTTGCTTCATTCCAAATCTATGCTCCTCATCAACAACTAAAAGTCCTGTTTGAGAGTAGTCAATTTTTTGATTAAAAATAGCATGCGTACAAATAAGAATGTCTATTTCCTTAGAATTATATTTAATTAGTAATTCTTTTCTATTTTTTAAACTTATGTGCCTATTTAAAAGTGACACATTTATCGGAAACTCTTTAAATCTATCTGTAAATGATTCAAGGTGTTGTTTTGCTAGAATGGTACTAGGACAAAGAACCACAACTTGCTTTCCTGAGTAAACGCTTATGAATGCCGCTCTCATTGAAACCTCTGTTTTACCAAACCCTACATCACCACAAATAAGTCTATTCATAGGTTTAACTAAAGCTAAGTCTTTACGAATTTCATCTATAGCTAATAACTGATCTTTTGTTTCGTTATATGGAAAGTATGAATTGAATTTATTAAAATCTTCATCGCTAACTCTGAGGCTCAATGAAGATGATTTAGCCCGTCTTGATTCAATATCTAAAATCTCTGCAGCATGATCATGAGCTTGTTTAATAGCTTTTTCTTTCTTTTTGGACCATTTGGTAGAAGAAATTGAATCAAGCTCTTTATCAGTTAAGAGTCTAGATTTGTGATATTTTGAAAGCAAATTAATGTTTCGCAAAGGAACGTATAAGTTTTCATTATTTATATACCGTATTTTTACGTATTCATTTGGAATATTATTTGTTTTTACAACCTCCAAGCCATCGTAGACTCCGAGACCATATTTTTCATGAACAACTAAATCATTTTTAGAAAAGGGATTAAGGTCAACAATATTTGAATTTGATTCTTGGTCCTCAGTACTTAAAATTTCATTTCTATTGTTAGCTTCCATATGTGCAATTAAAAGCTCATCTTTGTAAGCCAATGATCTAATCTTAGGATGTTTTGCCAAATAAACTCCGTCGTCAAGATTTGTAATGGCATCAGCCATATCTCTAAATGGCTGTTTGATATTTTCTTTTAATAAATTTATATCTGAAGCATTACTTGAAAGAAGAATAATTTTTTTAAAATCTTTTAAGGAATTTGATAATTGATTATTTAGCTCTTTAAAATCAAAATCATATTTGCGATAAGCATTATCTATTTTTAACTTAGGTATTGATCGCATGAATATATTCACATCGGCATCATTGTAGAAAAGATCCTTTGGGTTTATTAGGGGCCTTGAGATATCTATATTTTCATCATTAAAGCGCTGATTTATGTATTCAAAATGACTCGAATTAATCATTTCTGTTTTTATGAACTCAAATTCTGAAAAGATATCTATGAGTGATTGAGTATTTTCAAAAAAGAATGGTAGGTATATTTCTAATCCTTCAACCTCAAGCCCATCAGAAACTTTCCTAAATATATTACAATCTCTTTCATCTTTCTTATCAAAGTATTTTCTCCAATTAGATTTAAATAATTCTATGGACGGCTTATTTCTAGGAATTAAAGAACCATTACTAAGATTAAATGAATTGATGGATGATAAAGACGATTGTGTTTTTTCATCAAAAAACCTTATAGATTCAATTGTATTATCAAAGAATTCTATTCTGATTGGTGACTTGTATATAGGGGTGTATAAATCAACAATACCACCTCTGTGTGCATATTCATTTGTAAATTCTACTTTGTCTTTTCTTTTGAAATTATTTGAATCAAGAATTTTTAAAAATTGTTTTATATCAATCTCATCATTTATAGAGAAAGATGCTAGGGATTTAAAATTTGATATTGGAGGAAGTCTCTCATAAAGGTTTTTAGTTGAAGTAATGACAATTGCCTTCTTCCCAAGCCTATTAAGAATATTAAATCTTTCTTTTATAATATTTTGAGGAGTAGAAAAGTGATCATAGGGCAGTATTTCACTTTCTGGAAAAATAAGAACTTCATCATGGTTTAAATATAATTTTAATTCATTGAATAATAATTTAGACGCTTTAACGTCATCCACAATAACGCATATGGAGTTTTGACTTTCTTGATATTTTTTGCACAGCGTGTGTGCAAGGCTATGGTCCTGGGCTTTGGTAAATATTGTCATTGATTGTGTATAATGTTCACCTATTTTATCAATCAATTTATATAAAAGGGAATTATGGACATAAATTTTACACAAGAAGATTTACAATTTAGGGATGAAATAAGAGATTGGCTCACGAATGGCGGCTATCCGTCGCATGTTAAACAAAAAACAGATAATGGCATTGCCTTAACCAAACAAGATATGATCGATTTTCATAAAGCAGTATCTGCAAAAGGTTGGATGGGATACAACTGGCCAAAGGAGCATGGAGGAACAGGTTGGTCTGCTACTCAACTGTATATATTTAACAAAGAATTTGGTTTAGGTGGCTGTCCACCACTTCTTGCTTTTGGTGTAAGCATGGTCGCACCTGTTATCTATACATTTGGTAATGAGGAGCAACAAAAAAGATTCCTTCCTGACATTCTTGAATTTAATACATGGTGGTGTCAAGGCTATTCAGAACCTGGATCAGGTTCAGATCTAGCATCTCTAAAAACTAAAGCAGTTAAAGAGGGAGATCATTACATTATAAATGGTTCAAAAACCTGGACAACACTTGCACAAAATGCAGATTGGATTTTTGTTTTAGTAAGAACAGAAACTACAAAAATTAAACAAGAGGGAATTTCATTCATCTTAGTAGATATGAAGACTCCTGGAATAGAAGTTAAGCCTATCATTACCATAGATGGTGATCATGAAGTTAATTCGGTATTTTTCACAGATGTAAAAGTACCTGCTGAAAATTTAGTTGGTGAAGAAGGCAAAGGTTGGACTTACGCAAAATTCTTACTTGCTCATGAAAGGTTTGGTATCGCTGCTATTGGAACATCAATGAGACAGTTAAAAAGACTTAAGAATATTGTTTCTGAATTAGACAATCCCGAATTGGAAAAGAAAGTTACTGAATTAGAGATTTCTGTTTCTGCACTTGAGATGACAGAATTGAGATTATTATCAGCTCTTGAAAATGGTGGGCATCCAGGAGCTGAGTCATCAATCCTTAAAATCAAAGGGACTGAGATTCAACAAACACTAACAGAATTATTTGTTGAGGCTGCTGGTGAGTATGCTCTTATGTATCCAGGACCACATGGGTTTGAGTCAAACGCTAAACCTGAAGGCCCTGATTTTGTAGCTAATAGCATCTCAGCTTTTTTGAATATGCGTAAAGTTTCTATTTACGGCGGTAGTAATGAAATTCAAAAGAATATTATTTCAAAATTTGTTTTAGGAGTTTAAAAAAATGAATCTTAATTATAGTGAAGAGCAGATTATGCTCAAAGAGCAAATACAAAAGTTTTGTGAATCAGAATATGATTTTTATAAAAGAGAGGACGTTGTTCAATCTGAAAATGATTTTGATGCAAATGTGTGGAACCTCTTCGCTGAACAGGGCTGGTTATCAATGCCTTTTTCAGAAGAGTCTGGAGGATTTGGTTTTGGTCCAATTGAGTTGTCTATCTTATTTGAAGAGTTTGGAAGGGCATTGGTAATAGAGCCGTATTTATCTTCTGTAGTTCTTTCAGGTAATATTCTTGATAATAGTTCATATAGCGAAAAGAACTCCATTATTGAAGCTATTTGTTCTGGATCTATGCATGTGTCATTAGCATATGCCGAATCTTCAAATAAATATGATTACCATAATCCTCTAACTAATTTATCTAGTGATAATAAACTAAATGGTACAAAAGCATTGGTTTTAAATGGAGCAAATGCTTCTAAATTTATTGTTTCTTGTAAATCAGGTAATGATTTAGCTCTTGTTATTGTTGATGCTAATTCAGATGGAGTCTCTGTAACTTCATTTCCAACAGTTGATGGCCAAACATGTTCAGAAGTTTCATTTGAAAATGTTTTAATATCAAATGATTCTATTATCTCATCTGGATCAGATGCAAATAGCTTGCTAAAAAGAGCTATCAATCTTGCTACATTATGCATTAGTGCTGAAGCCGTAGGCTGTATGACTTCTTGTTATTTAAAAACAGTTGAATATACAAAATCTAGAGAACAATTTGATCAACCAATTTCTAATTTTCAAGTTTTACAGCATAGAATGGTAGATATGTTTATTGAAAGTGAATTATGCAAATCCCTTTTAATCAAGGCTATGCTTGAGGTTGATTCAAACTCTGAGGATATGTTTAAACATGTATCCGCACTTAAGTCTCAGATTGGTAAATCTGGCAAGTTTTCAGCTCAACAAGCCGTACAACTTCATGGTGGTATGGGTGTGAGCGATGAGCTAATGATCGGACATTATTTAAAAAAAATGCTTACCATTGATGCTTTATTTGGAAACAGTGATTTTCATGTCAAAAGCTTTAGCGCATCTAACTAAACTAATGTAAATTATTTACAAATAATTAGTGCATTTTAAATACGTTGTTATAGAATTTAATTTTATTATTTAACTTCTATTTAAATGACTGATCAAAAAGACCCAAATTTTATTTCAACTGCTAGACAGAATAGGATTCTTCCAGAAGATTCTTTTGGGGATTGGAAATGGAGAGAGGCATTAGCTGAGCTAATGGTCCCACTAATTGGTTCGTTATATAGAAATGGTATAAACACATTGGTTTATGGCAAATCATTAGTCAATCAGTCACCAGTAGAACTAATGAGAGCTCATAGATTTGCAAGACAATCTGATAATAATGAGCTTAGTGAATTTGAGACATATCCAATACTTCAACATCTTGCCTCTCTTCAACTTAATGACTGTGAGGTTGATATTGGTGAATTAGCAGTCAGGTGTCCATTTTTTAATAGACTCAAGGATGATCAAACTGGACTTGATACATATATAAATGAACAATTAAAAGATGTTATTGGTTTCGACTCTATTAGACCATCATCGCCTACAAATATTGTGCTATATGGTTTTGGTAGGGTAGGAAGACTGATTACTAGAATGCTTGTTCAGTCAACAGGGCCAGGTAACTACTTCAGATTAAGTGCAATTGTTATAAGAAAAGCTTCTGATGATGATATTTATAAAAGAGCTAGCTTGTTACAAAGAGATTCAGTTCACGGACCATTTAATGGAACCGTTAGAGTCGATGAAAGCTCAAATTCCCTAATAATAAATGGTAATCCTGTTAAAGTTATATACGCAAATGACCCTAGCGAAGTAGCATACGCTGATTATAGTATAAATAATCCTATCGTTATTGATAATACAGGCGTTTGGAGGGATGAAGAGGGATTATCATTACATTTAAAATCTGGAGCAAAAAAAGTTGTTTTAACGGCACCAGCTAAAGGTAATATTAAAAATATTGTTAATGGTGTTAACAATAATATATTAGAAGACAGTGATGAAATAATATCTGCTGCCTCTTGTACTACTAATGCAATAGTGCCTGTTTTAGATGTATTAAATAAAGAATATGGTATTACTGGTGGGCATATTGAGACAGTTCATTCTTATACAAATGATCAGAATCTTATCGATAATTTTCATAAAGGTGACAGGCGAGGTAGAAGTGCTGCTTTAAATATGGTTATTACCTCAACGGGAGCTGTAAAAGCAGTATCCAAGGCATTACCAGAATTAGAAGGAAAATTAACTGGAAATGCCATTAGGGTTCCCACACCTAATGTTAGTCTTGCAATTTTATCTCTTGCCCTTAACACTAAAACCAATAAAGAATCTTTAAATAATTACCTAAGATCAATGGCTTTTCACTCTTCATATAGAGAAATTCTTGGATTTGTTAATTCTTCTGAAGTTGTTTCAACTGATTTTTATTCTTCACCATTTGCTAGCATTATTGATTCACAAGCAACCATTGCAAGTGGTAAAAGAGTTACCTTATATTGCTGGTATGACAATGAGTATGGTTACTCAAAACAGGTAGCATCTTTATCTAAAAAATTAGCTGGTGTTAACCTTCTCAGATTACCAAGGCCAATTGATTAAAATACCTAGAATATAGAACATAATACGCTTATAATCACCTCGATTTTGTAAAGACTATTAACTATTAAGTAATTTAAGTGATTTTAATTAAAAAAGGTTTAAATCTTCCCATATCTGGACATCCTGAGCCAGTTGTATCTGATACACCAACTATAAATAAAGTTGCAATTATGGGAAATGATTTTGAAGGCATGAAGCCTACAATGCTAGTCAAAGAGGGCGAGATAGTTAAGCTTGGTCAAAAAATAATTGAAGATAAAAAAAATCCAGGTGTTTTTTTTACATCCCCATGTGGTGGTGAAGTTTCTTCAATAAACAGAGGTGAGAAAAGAAAATTTCTATCAATAGAAATTGATATTGCTTCTGATGAGGAGTTTGTTGAATTTGATCTGGATCAAGATCCATTGAATCTGCTAATAGAATCAGGTTTATTTAACTCATTTAGAACAAGGCCTTTTAACAGAACACCAAAAATTAATGATAGGCCTGATAAAATTTTTATAAATGCATGTGATACTAATCCACTTTCCATAAGCCCAGATCATGTCATTACACTACACAAACAGGATTTTAATGCTGGTGTTGAATTTATTTCTAATTTATTTGATTCAGATACAAATTTAGCATATCAAGATGATGATTTAAGTTATTCTTTTAACAATGTAGAATCTCAACAATTTACCGGCCCTCATCCAGCAGGGTTATCTAGCACTCACATTAATTCAATTTACCCTGTAAGCATAAATAGAACAGTATGGACAATAAACTATCAAGAAGTTATCTCTATTGGATATTTATTAAATAATGGTAAATTAAGAACTCATAAACACATATCTCTTGCAGGTGAATCAGTTTTTAAACCATCTATCGTTTCAGCAAGAATAGGAGCAAGTCTTGATCAGTTAACTGCTGGTAAAGTTAAAACTAGTTCTAGAATAATATCTGGGTCTGTATTATTTGGACATGAGTCAGTTGATGTGATGTCATATCTAGGTTTCTATGATAACCAAGTTTCAGCTATACCTAATAATCCAGATGATATTTTCTTAAATTGGATAATGCCTGGAAAAAATCTTCACTCTAAGCTGAATGTATTTGCATCAGCTTTTAAAAAACCTGAAAAATTCTCTTTTAATACAGGCATTAACGGAGGAAATAGAGCGATTGTTCCAGTTGGTTCTTATGAAGAAATCATTCCTTTAGACATTCTCATGACTCAATTATTGAAAGCTCTTGTAGTTGGAGATATAGAGGTTGCAATTGACTTGGGAATGCTTGAGCTAACTGCAGAAGACTTGGCATTAGCAACTTATGTATGTCCGAGTAAATATGATTATTGCTCCATACTCATGGATAACTTAAACAAGGTATACGAAGAGCTATGAAGTTTCTAAGAAGTAGTATAGATAGTATTAAGCCCAACTTCATCGGAGATGGTAAGTACGCTAAATGGTTTCCTTTATTTGATGCATTTGAAAATTTTGTTTTTAATACTAAAAAACTTACAAAAAACCCAGTTCATGTAAGGGATTCAGTAGACATACAAAAGATAATGGTTACTGTTTGGTTGGCTGCATTTCCAGCTATGTTTTTTGGTATGTATAATCTAGGAGATTATTCATTAAATTACTTAAACTTAATTGGCCAACAAAATACAGGGGATTGGCATCACGTTTTCGTAAATATTATTGGTTATGATCATACTAGTTTTATTGCAAAATTGTGGTTTGGAGCTTGCTACTTTCTTCCAATTTACATTACAGTTTTTGTTGTCGGTATAGCATGGGAAGCACTTTTTGCAATTGTAAGAAAACATGAGATTAATGAAGGAGCTTTTGTTTCAACTATTCTTTTCTCTTTAAGCTGTCCTCCAGACTTACCATTATGGCAAGCTGCCATGGGTATAACCTTTGGTTTAGTAATAGGCAAGGAGATATTTGGTGGAACAGGTAAAAACTTTTTGAATCCAGCTTTGACTGGAAGGGCATTTTTATATTTTGCTTATCCTGCTCAAATATCAGGAGATAAAGTATGGATAGCAGGGTTGGCTGATAATAATATTCTTCCTGAAGGTTATAGTGGAGCAACTGCGTTAGGTGTTGCTGCTACTGATGGGATGGAAGGAATACATAATAACTTTACCTGGACAGATTCTTTTTTAGGATTTATCCCCGGATCAGTTGGAGAAACTTCTGTTGTTGCTATCGGTATTGGTTTATTAATTTTACTCCTTACTAAAGTCGCCTCATATAGAATAATTTTAGGTACTCTTGTAGGAATGATTTTAATGTCAACAACTTTAAATATTGTAGGCTCTGAAACTAATCCTATGTTTTATGTACCATGGTACTGGCATTTAGTCATTGGTAGTTTCGCATTTGGTCTTGTTTTTATGGCTACAGAGCCAGTCTCAGGTTCTGGTACTAATACTGGAAGGTGGATATATGGTCTGGTTATAGGCATTACAGTAGTTCTTATAAGGGTTATAAACCCAGCATTCCCAGAGGGCATGATGCTTGCAATACTTTTTGCCAACCTCCTTGCTCCTGTAATTGATCATCTTGTTGTTATGTCCAATATTAAAAGAAGGAAGGTGCGTTTATCATGAAAGAGTCAGTATTAAGAACTTTACTAGTAGCTTTTACAATTTGTCTTGTATGCTCCTTAGTAGTTTCATATACAGCTGTTGGTTTAAGAGATTTGCAGAATGAAAATAAACTTAATGATGAAAGAAAGAAAATTCTTCAATCCGCTAATATGTTTGACTCATCTTTAAGTATTGAATCTCAATTTGAACAATTAGAAATGAAATATGTTGATTTTTCTTCTGGAAAAGTTTTGGATACTTATAAGGATTTTGCAATTGAAACTTATAATCAAATTTCTACAACGAGAAATCCACTGCTCTCCACAAAAATACCAGCATCAGAAGATATTGCTATTATAAAAAACAGAGAGAATGTTGGTAAGTTTTATATATCACGAGATAAAAATGGTGAATTAGATAAAATTATTCTTCCTATTAGGGGATATGGTTTGTGGGGAACCTTATTTGGTTACATATCTATTGAAAATGATTTTAATACAGTTGCAGGTCTTGAATTTTATTCTCACAAAGAAACTCCCGGGCTTGGAGCGGAAGTTGATAATCCAAAATGGAAAGCATTATGGCCAGGAAAAAAAATATACAAGGATGATGTTGTAAGACTTTCAGTCTTAAAAGGACAGGTACCATCTGACGCAAATGATATAATGTATAAAGTTGATGGGCTATCAGGAGCCACACTCACAAGCAGAGGTGTGACTAATATGATCACTTACTGGTTTGGAGATTCGGGTTATTCTAAACTTTTATCAGAGTTAAATTATGAGTCTTAAACAATATAAAGAAGTTATATTTAAACCTCTTATTGATGAAAACCCAATTACGTTGCAAATACTAGGAATTTGCTCTGCTTTAGCCGTTACAAATAATCTTTCTGTCACTTTAGTTATGTGTGTAGCACTTACAAGCGTTGTTGCGTTTTCAAATTTATTTATATCTATCATCAGAAACTATATACCTAGTAGCATTAGAATAATTGTGCAAATGACCATAATTGCGTCCCTTGTTATTGTTGTTGACGAGCTATTGAAAGCTTATGACTATGAGACAAGTAAAAAGTTATCGGTATTTGTTGGTTTGATTATTACAAATTGTATTGTGATGGGTAGGGCAGAGGCATTTGCAATGAAAGAAAAGCCACTATTGAGCTTTTTTGATGGTCTAGGTAATGGCTTGGGCTATAGTCTTATCTTAATAGGGGTTGCCATAATTAGAGAGCTTTTTGGTTCTGGTAGTTTGATGGGATATGAGATATTTACATTAGTATCAAATGGCGGATGGTATCTGCCAAACAACCTTTTATTATTACCCCCTAGTTCTTTTATCATCATTGGTTTATTCATATGGGCTATTCGAACAATAAGGCCCATTCAAATTGAAGAAGATGACTTTGCTGTCTCAAAGCATTCAACAGCACCAGATTTAACCAAGAGAGAACTAAATGTTTGAACATTATTTAAATATATTTATAACTACAGTATTTATTGAAAATATAGCTTTAAGTGTTTTTTTGGGTATGTGTACATTTATAGCTATATCAAAAAAAATTGATGCTGCTTTCGGGTTAGGTATTGCTGTAATAGTTGTCTGTATAATTACAGTCCCTTTAAACAATCTTATCTATAATTTTATATTAAGAGAAGATGCGCTTGTATGGCTTGGGATAGAAGGAACAAATTTAGAGTTTGTTGAGCTTATAAGTTATATAGGCGTTATTGCTGCCTCGGTTCAGATACTTGAAATGTTTCTTGATAAATATGTACCAGCCCTATATACAGCCTTGGGGCAATTTTTACCTTTAATTACTGTAAATTGCGCTATTCTAGGAGCATCTTTGTTCATGATTGAAAAAGATCTAATGTTTGGTGAAAGCGTTGTTTATGGTTTTGGAGCTGGATTTGGTTGGGCTTTGGCAATTGTTATTCTTGCTGGAATTAGAGAAAAACTTAAATACTCTGATATTCCTGAAGGATTAAAAGGGCTAGGAGCTACATTTATTATTGTAGGTTTAATGAGTTTTGGATTTATGTCGTTTGGAGGTATATCTTTATAATGTTGAGTATAGATTTAATTTTTGGTGTAATTTCTTTTTCAGGTATCGTTTTGATATTGGTTATGATTATTATGGCAGCAAGATCAAAGTTGGTCTCTACCGGTGATGTGACTATTGAAATTAATGGAGATTCATCCAACCCTCTAGTTGTTCCTGCTGGATCAAAGCTTCTTCAGACATTGGCTGATAATAAAATATTTTTATCTTCTGCTTGTGGTGGAGGCGGGACATGCAGTCAATGTAAATGCCAAATACTAGATGGCGGAGGTTCTATTCTTGCCGCTGAGGAATCTCATTTTAATACTAGAGAAAAAAATGAGGGCTGGAGGTTGTCTTGTCAAGTTGCTGTAAAAAATGATTTAAAGATCAATGTCCCTGAGGAAATATTTGGAGTTAAAGAATGGGAATGTGAAGTTATTTCTAATAATAATGTAGCAACTTTTATTAAAGAGTTAATTCTAAAGTTACCAGATGGTGAGAATGTAGATTTTAGAGCGGGTGGTTATGTACAGCTTGAAGCTCCTGAATATGAGATTGATTATAAAGATTTTGATATCCAAGATGAATATCATTCTGATTGGGACAAATTTAAAATTTGGGAAAACAAAGCTATAAATAAAGAGCCTGTAATACGAGCATACTCTATGGCTAATTATCCTGAGGAAAAAGGAGTTATAAAATTTAATATAAGAATTGCTTCACCTCCTCCTGGAATGGATGTTCCTCCTGGCGTTATGTCATCTTGGACTTTCAACCTTAAACCTGGTGATAAGGTAAAAGTTTTTGGTCCCTTTGGTGAATTCTTTGCGAAAGAAACTAACAATGAAATGGTTTTTGTAGGTGGTGGAGCGGGAATGGCACCAATGCGATCTCATATTTTTGATCAATTATTAAGAATAAACTCTGATAGAAAGATTACTTTTTGGTATGGAGCGAGAAGTTTAAAAGAAATGTTCTATGTAGACGAGTTTAACGCACTAGCTGATAAATACGAAAATTTTGAATGGCATGTTGCATTATCTGATCCTCAGCCAGAAGATGATTGGGATGGTGATACTGGTTTTATTCATAATGTTTTATATAAAAACTATTTAAGTTCTCATGAGGCTCCTGAGGATTGTGAGTATTATATGTGCGGGCCTCCAATGATGAATAAAGCAGTTATTGATTTACTCATAAACCTTGGTGTAGAGCCTGAAAATATAGCACTAGACGACTTTGGTGGCTAACTAATAAGTTGATTAACAGAGGATTTATTTCAAAAATAATCGCCTTTTTGGTTGGTTTGTTGTGTTTATTTATAGCTTATAACCACAACTCTTCACAAACATATATATTCAAAGGTCAGGCTTATGGTACTTCGTGGACAGTAACAACAACAAGCTACTTAAATGACACACATAAGTCTTCAATAAAAAAAATTATTAATAGAGTTGATTATGTTGCATCTAATTATAAAGAAAATTCTGAAATAGCTTTAATAAATTTATTAGGGGATTCTCAGGAAATTAATATTTCATTAGATCTATATGAGATTCTTGATATCGCTAATAAAATTACTCTGTTAACAGATGGGGCTTATGATATAAAGCTTGGTAAATACTCTAGTAGTTTTGGTTTTGCTCCATCATTTAACAAGGATTTATCGTCATCTGGAGATCCCTCGTTCACTCTTAATAAATCTAATTTAACTCTCAATAAAGAAGGCGGTTTCTGGTTTGATTTATCTTCAGTTGCTAAGGGTTATGCCGTAGATGAAATTGTTAAGTATTTAGAATTAAACAATTTTAATAATTATATAGTTGAAATTGGTGGGGAGCTTACCGTTAAAGGTTTTAATCATTCAGACAGCTGGCTTCTAGCAATTCAAGATCCATCCAAGATAGATCAAGGAGTGGGCCAGTTAATAACAAATATAAACGGTGAGAAAATCTCAATAGCTACTTCGGGAGAGTATAGAAATTATAATTTTAGCTCTGAAGGGAAAAAAGTAACACACACCATAAACCCTGCTACTAAACTATCTATCAACAACGACGCTCTATCTGTAACAGTAATTAGCAAACAATCTGCAGCTCATGCAGACGCTTTAGCAACGGCGTTTAATGTAATGACAACAAATTCAGCTATAAAACTAGCTAATGAAAATAATCTTGCAGTACTTTTTATCGTTCAAGACTCTGATTATTTGAACTTTATATATACTGATGCATGGTATTATTCGAAATATGAGTAACTTTATTATAACTTTCATAATCATAGGAACATCTTTTCTTGGTTTGGCTATTGGCCTTATTTTACGAAATCAACCTATAAAAGGTTCATGCGGGGGCATGGCAAACCTTGAATCAGGTTCGCCATGTCAGATCTGTGGGAGAACAGATCCGAGTAACTGTGATCAGGACTAGAATTGGTTCATAGTATTATCTTCACCTGAGGCTTTTAGAGCTGCTTCACCTGCAAAATATTCTTTATGATCATCACCCATGTCTGATCCTGCCATGTTCTGATGTTTAACACATGCAATGCCTTCTCTTATCTCTTTTCTTTGAACACCTTTAACATAACCAAGCATACCCTCATCTCCAAAATACTGTTTAGCTAAATTATCAGTTGATAGGGCTGCTGTGTGATAAGTAGGTAATGTTATTAAATGATGGAATATGCCTGCTTCTTTGGCAGCATCACTCTGAAAAGTTTTAATTTTTTCATCAGCTGCAAGTGAAAGCTCAGAGTCATCATATATTTCATTCATTAAATCATCTCTATCATACTTACTTACATCATCTCCTTGCTTACTCATTGAATCATAAACTTGTTGTCTAAAATTTAATGTCCAGTTAAAAGAGGGGCTGTTGTTGTAGACAAGTTTGGCATTTGGTATAACCTTTTTTATCTCATTCATCATTGCTCCAATTTGACCAATATGTGGTTTTTCAGTCTCAATCCAAATAAGATCAGCTCCGTTTTGTAAGCTTGTTATGCTATCTAAAATACACCTAGCTTCTCCGGTTCCTTCCTTGAATTTGTATAAGTTACTTGGAAGTCTTTTAGGTCTAACTAATTTACCATCTTGGTTAATCAATACATCACCATGATTCATTTCTTCAGATGAAACCTCTTCTACATCAAGAAATGAATTATATTGATCACCTAAATCACCTTTTTCCTTGGTAACGGCAATCTGTTTAGTTAATCCAGCGCCAAGTGAATCTGTTCTTGCAACAATTACACCGTCGTCAACCCCAAGTTCGAGAAATGCATATCTTACTGCATTAATTTTTGCTAAGAAGTCTGCATGAGGAACGGTAACTTTACCGTCTTGGTGTCCACATTGCTTTTCATCAGATACTTGGTTTTCAATTTGTATGCAACAAGCTCCTGCTTCAATCATTTGTTTTGCCATTAAATAAGTTGCTTCTTCATTACCAAATCCAGCATCTATATCTGCAATTATCGGAACAATGTGTGTTTGAAAATTGTCTATTTTTTCTTGAATCAATGGCTTATCAGAAATATCAGCTTTATCTAATTCTCTAAATAAACCGCCAAGCTCTCTAGCATCTGCCTGTCTTAAGAATGTATACAACTCATCAATAAGAGAAGCTACTGAAGTTTTTTCGTGCATTGATTGATCCGGGAGAGGTCCAAACTCTGATCTTAATGCTGCCACCATCCAACCTGATAGGTATAAATATTTTTTGTTAGTAGTATTAAAATGTTTTTTAATAGATATTAATTTTTGTTGACCGATAAAACCATGCCAGCAACCAAGCGATTGGGTATATTGACTTGTATCACCATCATATTCATCCATATCCTTTCTCATTATGGATGCAGTATATTTAGCAATATCAATGCCTGATTGGAATTGATTCTGCAAACGCATTCTTTTTACATACTCTGGATTAATAGAGCTCCAATTTGTGGTATTCATCCTTTTTATATTCTTAATTCCATCAATGTTTGTATCGCTCATGATTTCACCGTTTAATTAATATGTAGTGTAGTTAATAATAATAGTATATTTGAGTCAAGAACTTTAATATAAGCTGTAGCTAAAGCTTATTTAGAAGATTATTTTGTAGTTTTACTACAAAAGGAGCTTATTTTGATCTATTAGCTAACTCTATTGAAGACCCTATGTAGCTTGAGGGCTTTAATGAAAGAAGTGTTGCTTTAGATGATTGAGATATATTCAAGCCTTCAACAAATTTATTATATTTTTCTTTATCTAACTTAGAACCGCGAGAGAGTTCTTTAAGTTGCTCATAAGCATCAGGTATACCTTCATGTCTCATAATTGTTTGTATAGGCTCAGCAAGCACCTCCCAATTATTACCAAGCTCCTCCTTTATAAATTTCATATTTGGTTCTATTTTACTTAAACCTTTGATTAAGGAGTTTATTGAAATTATTGAATAACCAAAACCAAGACCAACATTTCTTAAAACTGTTGAATCAGAGAGATCTCTTTGGTGTCTTGACTTTGTTAATTTATTTGCAAAATAATCAAAAAGGGCATTTGATATACCTAGATTTCCTTCGCTATTTTCAAAGTCTATAGGATTAACTTTATGAGGCATCGTTGAAGATCCAACTTCATTTTTTAATAGCTTTAATTTAAATATCTCATTTGAAATATAAATCCATACATCTTGACTTAAATCCATCAAAATATTATTTATTCTTATTGCGCAATGAGAAGTCTCAGCTATCCAGTCATGAGGTTCTATTTGGGTAGTGTGCGTGTTTTGAAAAACTTTAAATTGTTTAATAAATCTTGATGTAAAGGATTCCCAGTTAATTTTTTGATCTAATATTTTAAAAGTATGGTAGTTACCAGTTGCACCACTAAATTTAGCTAGCGGTTTTATATTTTTAAGTAATTTAATTTGCGTATCAAGCCTTGAACTAAAAACAGACATCTCTTTGCCAAGAGTTGAAGGGGAGGCAGGTTGACCGTGAGTTCTAGCTAGAAATGATATTGAAGACCATTTTTTTGATTTAGTTTTAATATCCTTTTTTAAAGCATTCAATTCATCTATATAAATCGATAGGCCCTCTTTAATCATTACCGCATATGAAAGTGAGTTTATGTCTTCACTAGTAAGTCCGAAATGAATTAAATGTATATAATTTTTTAAAACGGTATCTTTTTCAAATTGTTCTCTAATAAAATACTCTACAGCTTTTACATCATGGTTTGTTACTGACTCTATATCTTTTATTCGCATGACACTATTGTCATTAAATAAACTTTTAAGCTTATTTAATTTGTTAATTGTTGTTTTGCTAATAGATTTAAATAAATCTGGTTTATTCATGCAAATATAAATAAGCCAATCAATTTCAATTATGTACCTAGTTTTAACCAAAGCTGCTTCTGAAAAATTTGAACGAGTTGTTGATATTTTAGATGAATATCTATTATCAAGTGGGGAGATGTTGTTGAAAAGGTTATTCATAATTTATTTTATATTAATTTTCATTTCTATTTAATAGCATTAAATGATTTAGATATAATTCCACCGCCTATACAAATATCATCTTTATATATAACTGCTGACTGTCCAGGTGCTGCAGCTCTTACGGGCTCTTTAAAATCAATATAATATATAGAATTTAAACAATTTAATTCTGCTGGTATTGGTTTTTGTAAATGCCTGACCTGAACCGAGCATTCAAGTGGAAGCTGAAGCTGCCCTTCGTTTATTTGATGAACGGAGTCTAATACTACCTTGGAACTCATTAAAAGTGCATTATCAACGCCCTGACATACATATATAATATTATTTAGTATATCTTTTTTGTATACATACCAGGGTAATTCTGGCCTTCCTTTAACACCACCAATATTAAGTCCTTGTCTTTGGCCTTCTGTATATAATAATGATCCTTTATGTTTACCAATTACATTGCCCTGATCGTCTTTAATATCTCCAGCTTTAAAGTCTATAAAGCGCCCAAGAAAATCTTTTAAATTCCTTTCACCAATAAAGCAAATACCTACAGAATCTTTTTTTGATGCATTTACTAGGCCTAAGCTCAATGCCAAGTCTCTAACTTCAGATTTTTTCATATTTGCCAATGGAAAAATTGTTTTAGCAAACTCATTAGAGCTAACCTCATGTAAAAAGTATGTTTGATCTTTTGAGGCATCTCGTGCTCGAGCTAGATAGGTAACATTATTTTTTTTAACTGTATTTGCATAATGTCCTGTCGCTATGTAATCAGCACCAATTTTAAATGCATAATCTAAAAACGATTTAAATTTAATTTCTCTATTGCATAAAATATCTGGATTTGGCGTTCTTCCTTTTTCATGCTCGCTTAAAAAATCTTTAAAC
>CAJQGY010000068.1 GCA_905478015.1 uncultured SAR86 cluster bacterium | reverse complement strand
TAACACTGCTTTTTCTTATAGGAAAAAAGATTTCTAGTGCCGCCACTTACGTGCTTTACAGCTGTTCTGAGCAAGCCGCCCCAACTACGTAATCTATTCCTTTGGCTGCCATTAGACTTCTTTTGCCTCAAGCGCGGGACTTAAAAATATATTAATTCCTATAAACATTATCATGGAATAAAAATAAATAGATGTAAGGTTGATTGCCGCATAAGCAGTGAAAAATATAAACAGGGCCCATTTCACAGACCAGCTGTAAAGCACGTAAGTGGCAGCACTAGAAATCTTTTTTCCTATAAGAAAAAGCAGTGTTAGTGCTGTTGTGTAGGCTAGAGTTATGGCTAACAAATTTATGTCTATGTAAAGGCAAAAAAAGAGAATAGTTACAAAGGCAGCTATTGTTGGTTTTTTTACCAGGTTAAGTTTCACTTTTAATTAAATAATTCGGCGCAATTATAAAAATATATGGGTTTTTAAACAAGGTGTTTTGGGTTTTATTTTTAATTAGTTGGTTTGATTGTTTTTGCTTAAAATTTTAGAAATAATGGTCTCTAGCTCATCCGATGTTTTGTAAGAGATTTGTAGGCTTCCTTTTTGTTTCGTTTTGGCCTCCACTGTAATCTGATGACCAAAGGCCTCGGACATTTCTTGTTCAATTAAAAGAACGTCTGTCTGTTTTTCTTTTTTTAAAATTCCTTTCTTTCGATTTCTTGATGACTCGCTTAGGTCTTTTACAGTTAGTTTGTTTTTAATAATGTTTTCTGCTGCAATTTCTGCATCTTTGGGCTCCATTGAAGCCAAAAGTTTGGCGTGTCCTTTTTCTATCTTTCCCGCAGATAAAAAGTCTAAGACCTTTTGAGGTAAAGAAAGGATTCTAATTGAGTTTGCTATGGTGCTTCTGGCTTTTCCTGTTGAAACCGCAACCTCATCCTGGGTTAAACCAAACTCTCTTTTAAGCCTGTCGTAGCCCCTTGCCTCTTCGACCGCGTTTAGGTCTTCCCTTTGTAGGTTTTCGATTAAAGCTGATTCTAAAGCGTCTTGGTCTTCTTTTTGATCAACTAGGCAGGGTATTGTTTCTAGCCCAGCTTGAATTGAAGCCCTCATCCTCCTCTCACCAGCAATTACCTCATACTTATTTAATCCGAGCTCCCTGACTAAAATTGGAGATATGACTCCGTGTTTTTTTATTGAGTCTGTTAGTTCTTTTAAAGACTCTTCGTCAAAAACCTCTCTTGGTTGAAACCGTCCTGCATTTATCTGTGTAAGGTTTACGTCTTGTATGGTTCGTTTGGGCTTGCCGCCGGAACCAAGAAGGGCGTCCAGGCCTCTGTTTAGTGTTTTTTTGTTATCAGACATTTTCTATTTTCCTAATAAGTTCCCCAGCCAATGCCAGGTAGGCTTTAGCACCGTAAGAGCTAGGCATATATTTTACACCAGATTGATTGTGGCTTGGCGCCTCTGCTAGTTTTATGTTTCTCGGTATTAAGGTGTTAAAAACAAGACTGGGGAAATGGTTTTCTAGCTCGTTTGAAACGTCTTTTGCTAGGTTGTTTCTAAGGTCTACCATTGTTCTTATAATTCCCAATACTCTATTTTGCGATAGGTTGTTGTCAGATATTGTTTGTATGGTTTGCATAAGTCCTGTAACACCCTCGAGAGAATAGTATTCACATTGAAGTGGGATTAGGGTTCCAGAGGCTGCCATTAGCGCTTCTATTGTTAGTTGGTTTAGTGTTGGCGGGGTGTCAATAATTGTGTAATCAAAACTGTTGCCGACCTTGGCTAAAACTTTGGAAAGGTATTTTTGTTTATTATTGTCTCTTATGGCCACATCAAGAGCAATGAGGTCTTGTGATCCGGGGATTATTTTATAGCCATCAGGTGATGTATATATACAGTCTTCTGGGTCTGTATTATTGAAAAATGGTTCGCACAGGGTGTTTGGTTCTTCTGTTTTTATGCCCGATGCAGTTGTTGCATTGCCTTGTGGGTCTAGGTCGATTAAAAGAACATTTCTTTTTGTGGCGGCAAGGCTTGCAGCAAGATTAACTGCTGTTGTTGTTTTACCAACACCGCCTTTTTGATTTGCTATTGCTAATACTTTATTCATTTAAACTTAATTTTACAAAGTGTCTTTCTTTTTTTTGATTGCCTTGGTTGATTATTTCATATTTAAATTTGTTTGTGTTAAGCGCTAACAGCTCTTCTTCTATTTTTATTTTTGTTCCTTTAAACAAAACATATCTGCTGTTTTGTTTGATGTTGTTTTTTGTAAGGCTGGTTATTTTTTCTATGCTTGCAAAGGCTCTGGCGGTTATTAGGTCATATTCCCCAAACATGTTATTTTTTTCTATTCTTTTGTTTAGTATGGCAACATTTTTTAGGCCAAGATCGTGCTGTATTTGTTTTAAAAAATAGCATTTTTTTTGATTGCTTTCGACTAGGTCGATTTTGTTGTTGGGGTTTGTGATGCCGATGACCAGTCCTGGGAAGCCTCCCCCCGATCCAATGTCTAATATTTTGTCGTCTTTTATTATATGTTCGTTGATCTCAAGGCACTCGAGCACGTCTTTTTTATAAATTTCTTCTTTGGTTTTTCTTTGAAAGAGGTTGTGGTTTTGGTTGAACTTAAAGCTTCTTGTTACAAGCTGTTCAAGCAACTTGGTTATTTTCTCTTGATCACGCATTGGCCTTTTCAAGCTCTTGTTTTTTCATTGTTACTAAAATAATATTTATCGCCGCAGGGGTTACTCCTTCTATTCTGGCGGCTGAGCCAATGGTGTCTGGTTTTGTTCTTTCTAGTTTTTCTTTGACCTCATTTGAAAGCCCGGGTATGTCATGATATGAAAAAGTGTTTGGTATTTTTTTTGAATTTTGTTTTCTGTTTTTTTCTACCTCTCTTGTCTGCTTTTCAATATAGCCGGCATACCTAACCTCAACACAGGCTCTTTTGTAATCGTTTGCGTTGGGCTCGTCACACTTGAAAAGAGATTCAAGGTTGGCGTCTGGCCTTGCTAAGAGGCTATATATGCTTCTTTTTTCAACAAGCTCTATTGTTTTGTTTTCGATGTTTTTAAAGCTTTTTGTTTTTGTTTTTTTTAGCGTGTTTAAAAAGTTTGTATATTTTGATTCGCTTTCTAAAAATACATCCATTCTTTTTTGTGTAACAAGGTTGTTTAGGTGTGCGTGTTTTAAAAGCCTTTGTTCGGCGTTGTTTTGGGATAATAAAAGCCTGTGTTCTGCTCTGCTCGTAAACATTCTGTAGGGCTCGGTTATGCCGTGTGTTGTAAGGTCGTCTATAAGAACTCCTATATAGGCCTCGCTTCTTTCCAGAACCATTTCTTTTTTGTTCTGTATTTTGTTTGAAGCATTTACGCCGGCTACAAGGCCCTGGGCCGCGGCCTCCTCATACCCTGTTGTTCCGTTAATTTGCCCCGCTAAATACAAGCCCTCGATAAACTTTGTTTCTAGTGTTTGATGAAGCGCTCTTGGGTCTATAAAGTCGTACTCAACCGCATAACCGTACTCTGTTATCACGGATTCTTCCATGCCTTTAATTGTTTTAATAAATTTATCTTGTATGTATTGCGGTAGGCTGGTTGATATCCCGTTTGGATAAACTAGATCTACTCCTATCCCCTCGGGTTCTATAAAAATTTGATGGCTGCTCTTGTCAGAAAATTTAAAGATTTTGTCTTCTATTGAAGGGCAGTATCTTGGGCCTATGCCTGTTATGTTCCCTGAATACATTGCAGATTTTTCAATGTTTTTGCTAATTATTTTGTGTGTGTGCGGGTTTGTTCTTGTTATATAACAAGGTAGTTGTTTAACGTGCTCTGGTTTGTCTTCTGTTAATGTCATCCATGGTGTTGGTAACTCTCCGGGTTGAGGCTCCATTACGGTCAAGTCCAGGCTAGACATTTTTATTCTCGCAGGGGTCCCTGTTTTTAACCTCCCCATTGGAAGTTTTAAATCATAAAGCTTCTTAGATAGCGGTATTGATGATTTATCACCTATTCTTCCGCCGCTTGTAGATTCTTTTCCTGTAAACATAACTCCGTTAAGAAAGGTTCCGGTGGTAAGAACTACCTTGTTGGCAAAAATATTTCCTTTGTTTGTAACAATTCCTTTGATTTGAGAGTGCTCAGAGATTATATCCAAAACCTCTTCTTCAAATATTTTGATTGAGGTTTTGTTTAGATGGGTCTGGATAGCTTCTTTATATAGTTTTCTATCACATTGAACTCTTAATGCTTGAACTGCATACCCCTTTCTCGTGTTAAGGGTTCTATATTGAATTCCCGATGCGTCTGTGGCCAGAGGCATTATCCCCCCCATGGCATCAATCTCTCTAACAATATGAGACTTACCAAGACCTCCAATGGCTGGGTTGCAAGACATCTGACCTATCTTTTCCCTTTCAAAAGTTACAAGAGCGCAGGAAAGGCCTGTGCGATAAACGGCATGCGCAGCTTCAATACCAGCATGGCCGCCACCAACAACAATTACATCAAATGAGTTCATAAGTTATTAAATACAATAATATCTGGATTATATACTTTTAGTTATTTCTATAAGAGGTTTATTTTTATGTTAATAAGTCTAACTATTGTTTTTAAACCAATGGTTTTAGAATTGTACAAGGGTGTTGGTAGGTATGTTAGGTAGCCATACGATTAACTAAGGATAACTTGTGGACAGTAAAAAAAGACAGAAAATATGTACAAGTTTTTAACAACAACCAAACATAGTTTAGGCAATATTATTAGCAACAACTCTTAAAAAGCCCTTAAACTACCTTATTTACCAATACAAAAATTATCAAAAATATCACCAAGAACATCATCTGAAGACTTTACCCCCACCAAATCATCAAGACAAGCCCTCGAAATTTTTAGCTCTTCTGCCGCTATCTCCATATCTCCATTAGAAACCAAACAACCCATGCTTTTCTTTATGCTTTCTATAGAGTGCTTGAATAACTTTATATGCCTATCCCTCACCATATATAGAGACTGATCATCAATATTTTCACCAAAAGTTTTTGTTAGTAATTTTTTCAAACCATCAAAACCCTCACCCGTTTTAGCCGAAACAGAACAATCAAAAGAGCTTTCTGTTTTTTGCCTTAAATCAGTTTTGTTTAAAATTGATATAAAAACTTTACCCTTTAACAAATCAACCAAACCGTCTAACAAAGACAGGTCATCGTTTTCAAAAACACCAAGCACAACATCAGCCTCGCTTATTTTATCAATAGCAAAATCTATACCTTTTGATTCTATTTCATCGCTCGTATCCCTCATTCCAGCACTATCAATAATTGAAAAAGACAAGTCGTTATAAAAAACCTCTGACTCTATGAGGTCACGCGTGGTTCCAGCAACCTCAGATACTAAAGCCCTCTCAAAACCCAAAAGCCTATTAAAAACAGACGATTTACCTGAATTAGGCGGACCAATAAAAATTGCTGACTTTTTAGTACCAAGCTCTTTTTTATTAAAACATCCACTTACAAAAACCTCATACTCAACAACCAGATCTTCTAAATCTTTCACAAGACCCTGATCAAGAAAAACCTCCCCCTCATCAGAAAAATCAATTTCTGCTTCAACTCGAACCCGAAGAAAGTCGATTTTTTTAGATATTTCATGAACCTTTTTTGTAAAAGCCCCCGATAGAGACTGCGAGGCAAGAAAAACTTCTTTTTTTGACGAACTGTCTATCACATCCAAAACAGACTCTGATTCGTTTAGGGTTAGCTTATTATTTAAATAGGCCCTTTTGGTAAACTCTCCAGGCCCAGCCTCTTCAAAGCCAACGGAATGAAAAGCATCCATAATTAAAGACATTACACCAAGACCACCGTGACCATAAACCTCAAAAGAATCTTCCCCGGTATAACTTTTAGGACCCTTAAATGAAATTAGACCAACATTATCAACAATTGACATATTTAATGTCAGATCCCTAACACAAAAGAAGCCATGTTCTTTTGGAGGTAAGCCAAAGAGAGCGGGTATTTTATCTAGACAACCCTCCCCAGACACCCTAAAAACACAAATAGCAGACTTTGCTGGAGGGGTCGCCAATGCATAAACAATAGACATAAAAACTATAGATTAATTATTCCCGCCGTATTTAGCATATAAATATTTTTGCTGAGCAAGGGACATACCACTGTTAACAACAGAATATAAGGCCAATGAAGAAGGAAATATTACAAAAAATACAGAAATCATAACCGGCATTGCTTTCATTACCTGGGCCTGGGTTGGGTCCATGTTTGGTGGCTGAGGGTTTAGTTTTTGTGTTAACACCATTATCAATCCAAACATTACCGGAAGAATAAAAAGAGGATCAGGGGCCGAAAGGTCTGAAAGCCAAAAAAACGAAGCATGCCTAAGCTCAACCATTTCCCTTAACCCAAAAAAGAAGGCTATAAAAAACGGCATTTGGGCAAAAATTGGCAAACAACCCCCCATAGGGTTAACACCATGTTTTTTGTACAAAGACATCATCTCAACACCCAGCTTCTGCCTGTCATTTGCATACCTGTCTTGTATTTCTTTCATCTCAGGGGCAACCCTTCTGAGACCAGCCATAGACTTAAACCCAGCACCGGTGACAGGCCAAAGAACAAGCTTTAACAACAAAGTAATAACAACCACAGACCAACCCCAACTTCCAACAACACTATAAATTTTATCCAACAACCAAATCATTGGCTGAGATATAAACCAAAACCAACCCATCTCAATTGTTTGCTCTAAATTATTTGCTCTTGTAACCAAATCTTTTCTAATCTTTGGACCAACAAAAAGCCTGTGTGTATGACCCGTTACTTCAACTGAAGAAAAATCATCTGGCTGCACAACATAACCCATTTTGTACAAACCGCCCTTATTATTTCCATCAACATGATAGTTATAAATATAATCACTTGACCCCAGCAGCGCCGCTAAAAAATATTTTTGTGTAAAACCAACCCAGCCACCACCAGAGGTTACTGACAACGGAGAATCAACCCCTCTAAGGCGATCGGCCTCGTAAGGGTCTTGAGAGGTGCTAATAACGTACGCCTCATATGAACTCCTATTTATCATCCCCCCACTAGCAAAATCAAAATTCATATCCAATGATCTAGAGTCTGACCTATAAAGAGACGCATAAGGCTTTCCACTCACACCATCAGGCGATGAGTCGGTTATTAAAACCTCATATGGCAAATCAGAAAAAACAATTTCCTTGGTAGCCAAACCATCTTCGGAAACCAGCAAGACACCATTATTTATATATCTTTTAAAAAGATAATTTTTTTGAGAACCTGTAAAACCCGACCTAAAATAGTATTTAAAACCACTAACAATATCACTACCAAATATTCTCACACCAAGGGAGCCCTCCACCCTTTCAACAAGGTGTTCTTTGGATCTTGCTTCTACAATTGAGCCATCGCTTGTTTTAATAACAAGTCTTAGCAAATCATTTTCCAAGTAAACAAAATCACCACCATTATCCTCAAGCTGTTTTTTGGTTTCCGCCTTCATCAACTCAACAGCCCTTTCTCCAGAAACCGACCTCTGTTCTGAGGAGTATTGATAAAACAAACCCAAAGCAAACACAAAAATAAATGCTATATATAACTGTCTAATATTCATGATTCTTACCTATTGTTGGTTGTGAGATTTTACAGCTTTAATTATCTCAATTGAAGCCTCTTGATGATCAAGGTCTAAAAATGACTCATACACTAAAAATAAAAAACCCCCAGTGTCTGGAATTAGACGCTTGGTTCTAAGGACTTCTTTAAGCCTTCTTTTGATTTTGTTTCTAAGAACAGCGGTTCTAAATATTTTTTTTGGTACAGCTATTTTTATGGAGTGTTTCGCTTCTTTTAAATAAAAAGCCCTAAAATTTTTTGATGTATAAAAGTGACGTGGAAGCCTTTTATTGTGTGACAAAACCTAAGCTGTTAAAACCTTTCTACCCTTTTTTCTTCTATTAGACAACACCGCTCTTCCAGCCTTGGTAGCCATTCTTGCTCGAAATCCATGTGTACGTTTTCTTTTTAATGTACTAGGTTGAAATGTTCTTTTCATAATATTGCTCAAAAAAATTGGAGTGCATTATAGCCCAATAAATCAAACTTTACATAAAAAACCATAAAAACATTACAACATTACTTACAAACAAGATATCCACAGCAAATTCATATGTTTATTCTGTAGATATCTTGTTAGTTTTTTTATAGACTAGTTATTCACAAACGGGGAGATAGATTTGGATTTTTGGAATAAATGCTCAGAAAAGCTTGAAAACAGACTCACACAAGAAGATTATAACACCTGGATTAGGCCACTCAAAGGTAATTTGGTCGACAATACACTTGAGCTCATTGCCCCAAATGATTTTATTTTAAACTATGTAGAGAAGAACCTTTCAACAGAGATAACAGGCCTAGTCAAAAAACAATCTAAAAAGAACATAAGTCTAGTTTTTAAAACCCTAACAAAAGAAACTTTTGTTGATAAATACCAAAATAATACGAAAAATGAAAACTCAAAACTTGTTCAGTCGTATGTTTTTGACTCTTTTGTTGAAGGTAAATCAAATCACTTGGCTTTGGCAGCAGCGAAACAGGTTGCATCTAACCCAAAGGGTGACTACAACCCTTTGTTTATATATGGCGGTGTAGGTCTGGGTAAAACTCATCTTATGCACGCTGTTGGTAATGAGATTTTACAAAACAGTCCAGACAAAAGAATTGTTTATGTTCACTCTGAAAAATTTGTTTCTGATATGGTCAAAGCGCTTCAGTTAGGGGCTATGAATGAATTTAAATCATTTTATAGGAATGCTGACGCTCTTTTAATTGATGATATTCAGTTTTTTGCAGGCAAAGAGCAATCGCAGGAAGAGTTTTTTCATACATTTAACGCGCTTTTAGATAGAAACAACCAAATGATCTTAACTTGTGATAAATACCCAAAAGAGATTGATGGTCTTGAGGAAAGGCTTAAGTCCAGGCTTGGCTGGGGCCTTCCTGTGGTTATAGACCCCCCAGAGCTTGAAACAAGGGCAGCAGTTCTTTTAAGCAAAGCATCATCGATGGGTGTTGAACTTCCAAATGATTGTGCTATTTACATAGCACAACGAATAAGGTCTAACATTAGAGAGCTAGAGGGAGCCTTAAAAAGAGTTGTAGCCAACTCTCGATTTACAAACCAACCTATAGACCTTTCTTTGGTTAAAGATGCATTAAAAGACTTATTTGTAATTTCTGCAAAAATGGTAAGTATAGAAAATATACAAAAAACTGTTTCCGAATATTACAACATTAAACTTTCTGACCTTCTTTCAAAAAGACGAAGCAGGTCTATTACAAGACCAAGACAGCTTGCTATGGCATTAACCAAAGAGCTAACCAATCACAGCCTTCCTGAAATAGGAGAGGCATTCAACGGCAGAGATCACACAACTGTTTTACATGCTTGTAAAAAAATAGCAGAACTAAGAAAAGAAAACCCCTCACAAGAAGAGGACTATAGAAACCTAACCAGAGCTTTAACCAATTAAGTAATATGGATTTTTACATAACCAAAGAAGAGGTCGTAAAGGCTTTAAACACAACACTTGGAGTGGTTGAAAAAAGACAAACCCTCCCAATTTTAGCCAATGTTCTTTTTGATGTTGATGAAACAAAGTTAAAATTAACAGCGACAGATCTTGAGTCTGAAATATCAACCATATCAACTATTTCAAATTACAAAAGCGGGGGCAGGGTAACAGCGCCTGCTAAAAAACTCAGTGAGTTGTGCAGGCTATTTTCTGACCTTGCAGAAATACACTTTTACCTTGATGGAGAAAACCTTAAAATCGAAACATCTTCAGGAAAATATAATTTAGCCACACTGCCAAGCGAGGATTTCCCTGTTTTTGACCAAGAGGATCTTGGGGCACCTGTAAGCATTAAACCCCAAAATCTAAAAACAATAATAAATAAAACCTCATTTGCCATGGGCAACCAAGATTGGAGACATTATCTAAACGGCTTGTTTTTAACAATTGACAACACCTCTATAACATCAGTAGCAACAGACGCTCACAGGCTTGCACTGTCAACCCAAAACATTAATGAAAGCATAGAGAGCCCCATAACAGGCATTATCCCAAGAAAATCAATCAATGAAATAGCAAAGCTTTTGAATGATGAAAGTGAAAATATTACACTAAACCTAGGAACTAGCTCGGTTAACATAAGCGTTTCCGGAACGACATTTGCCAGCAAGTTAATAGAGGGAAAATTTCCAGACTATGAGCAAGTTATTCCATCAGGCGAAAGCTCTACTCTTGTTGTAGATAAAAAAAGTTTGTCAGAAAGTTTAAGCAGGGTAAGCGTTCTGTCTAGTGAAAAATATCGTGGCATAAGGCTTGTTGTTGATGCAGGGTCTATAAATATTTCAGCTAATAACCCAGAACAAGAGCAGGGCGAAGAGAATCTTTCATGTGATTATAGTGGAGAAAAAATAGATATCGCTTTTAATGTTAACTATCTTCAAGAAATACTATCTTCAATAGATGAAAATAATGCAGAGATTCATTTCTTTGGTTCTGACAAAAGCTGCCTTATCACATGCCCTGGAACAGATAGTTATAAATATGTTGTAATGCCCCTTCTTATCTAGTGCCAGTTTCAAAAATAACACTTAATAATTTTAGGTGTTTTAACCGTCTTGAGTTAAGCCTATCTCCAAGAATAAATTTCTTTTTCGGTAAAAATGGATCTGGAAAAACATCAATACTTGAAGCTCTTTATATGTGCTCAAGCGGAAAATCCTTTAAGAGTTCAAATATAGCTGCTTTAGTAAAACAAAACTCAAGTGGATTTAAAATAAACTCATATGACAACTTAACAGGCCATGTGCTTGATATAAAAAAAGAAATAAATAAATCAATTGAAATATTGGTTAATAATAAAAAAACACCAATATCTGATCTTATAAGACAAAGACCAGCAACGGCCATTCACAATCAAACCTTTTCATTTGCTGATGCCTCCCCAGACTTTAGAAGAAAATTAATGGATAGAGCGATATTTGTATCCGATAAAGAGTTCTCACAAACATGGTTTTCTTTTTACAGATGTTTAAAGCAACGCAACGCACTTTTAAAACAAAACAACCCTCAAACAAAGGCATGGGATGAAAAATTAATTATTTTTGGTGACAAGTTAACAACCATAAGAAAAAATTTTCACCAAAACACACTCAAAGAGTTAACTCGCCTTATTGAAAAAATTAAGAAAAAAGATCAAATAGATTATCTGAATAATATAGACATAAACTATAGAAAAGGATGGGATGAGGAGCTTTCATTAGAAGAGACCATTAATAACAACAGGACTAATGATTCTGCAAGAAGAACAACAACAAAAGGGCCTCACAAAGCAGACATTAAGTTTTCAATCAATAATATAGATGCAAAACAAATTTTATCGAGGGGAGAGCAAAAACTCTTTTCAATACTTTGGTGTTGTGCCCAACACAGGGTTTTAAAAAATACTCACAATCTTGAGCCAATTCTGATAATTGATGATATTAAATCTGAACTAGACAAAACATTAATGAGTGTTTTTATAAATATGCTTGAGCATATAGAAAATCAAGTTATTTTTTCCTGTATAGATGATGAATTTAGTAGTAAAATAGATACTAAATTTGAGGATTTAAAAAAGTTCCACGTGGAACAATTACATCAATAAAAGCATGCCAAAAAAAACTGAAGAAGCAAAGTATGATTCATCTAATATTCAGGTCTTAAAAGGTCTTGAGGCGGTCAAAAAAAGACCTGGAATGTATATAGGAGATACAGATGATGGTTCTGGTCTCCATCATATGGTATTTGAAGTATTAGATAATTGTATTGATGAGGCCATGGCTGGCCACTGCTCAGATATAAATGTAATTATTAACAAAGACGAATCAGTCACAGTTAAAGATAATGGCAGAGGTGTTCCAGTAGACGTCCATAAAGATGAAGGCATATCAGCAGCTGAGCTTATTTTAACCACACTACACTCAGGTGGAAAATTTGATGATAATAGCTATAAGGTTTCAGGCGGCCTCCATGGTGTGGGCGTTTCTGTTGTAAATGCTTTATCAGACAGATTAATTCTAAGGGTATGTAGAGATGGCGGTGAATACTTTCAAGAATACAAACACGGTGTTCCCTTGGCTAAATTAAAAAAACTGGGAGCCTCAGAAGAAACAGGCACAGATATTACCTTCTATCCCTCAAGCACAACCTTTTCATCAGTTATATTTGAGTTAGATAGAATTTATAAAAGGATACAAGAGCTATCCTTTTTAAATGCAGGTGTTTCTATTAACGTCACAGATGAAAGAACCGGTAAGTCAAAGAAGTTCAAAAACAACGGAGGGCTTTCTAGTTATGTAACACATCTTAAAGGCACAAAAAAACATGTGACAGAAATATTTGAATGCTCTGCAACAGAAAATGATGTTGGTGTTGAAATAGCCCTTCAGTGGACAGATGCTTATACTGAAAACGTATTATGTTATACAAATAACATTCCCCAAAAAGATGGAGGAACTCACTTAGCTGGATTTAGAGGAAGTCTTACCAGGGTGCTTAAGGCATTTATTAAAAAAGAAAATGCTAAAAAAACACCAGCTGATTTATTGGGTGAGGATGTAAGAGAGGGCATAGTTGCAATAATTTCTGTTAAAGTCCCGGACCCAAAATTTTCATCTCAAACAAAAGAAAAACTGGTTTCATCAGAGGTAGAGAGCGTAGTAAGCACTGTATTTAGCAAACACTTTAATGAATATTTATTAGAAAATCCAAAAGATGCAGCGGGTATTTATTCCAAAGTAGCTGAAGCCGCTCTTGCAAGAGAAGCTGCAAGAAAAGCCAGAGAGATGACAAGAAGAAAAGGTGTGCTGGAAATAGCTGGCCTGCCTGGTAAATTAGCTGACTGCCAAGAGAAAGACCCAACCCTCTCAGAGATTTATATTGTTGAGGGCGATTCTGCTGGGGGCTCAGCAAAGCAAGGCAGGAATAGAAAAAATCAGGCTATTCTTCCACTTAAAGGAAAAATAATTAATGTTGAAAAAGCCAGAATAGATAAAGTCCTAGGCTCACAAGAGGTAGGAACACTTATTAAAGCGCTCGGATGTGGAATAGGAAAAGATGATTTTGATATAGACAAGCTTAGGTATCATAGAATTATTATAATGACCGACGCCGATGTTGATGGCTCTCACATTAGAACCTTATTGCTAACATTCTTCTATAGACAAATGTTTGAGATAGTTGAAAGAGGCCACATATATATAGCTCTGCCACCTTTATATAAAATTACAAAAGGGAAAGAGTATGTTTATGCATCTGACGAGGATCAAAAAGAAGCAGCTGTAAAAGAATTTTCCAAAAATGGTGGAAGAGGCTTAGAGGTTCAAAGATATAAAGGTTTGGGAGAGATGAACCCTGAACAGCTTTGGACTACAACAATGGATCCGCAAGAAAGAAGAATGCAACAAGTAACCATTAATGATGTTCAAGAGGCCAACCACTCATTTGAGGTTCTTATGGGCGATGATGTTGAACCAAGACGTGAGTTTATAGACGAGAACGCATTAACTGTAACCGATTTAGATATCTAATTTTTATAAATATAGCTAATCCGAGAACGACTGCTTGCTAAGATATTTTTTTTATTAAGAAACCCTCTAAATCTTTAATAGCTACTCTTTCCTGCTCCATTGTATCCCTATCTCGAATAGTTACAGTTGAGTCCTCAAGACTATCAAAATCTACTGTTATACACACCGGAGTTCCAATTTCATCATGCCTTCTATAACCCTTGCCTATATTTCCAGTATTCTCTAGCAAAATTCTTCCAATATTAAGCTTTTGTAATTTATTTTTTATTTCTGATGATAGATTAACTATTTCCTCATTATTCTTTTTTAAAGGTATAACAGCAGCTTTTATTGGCGAAAGATGCGGTTTTAAACTTAAAACTACTCTTTCTTTTCCTCCATCAAGAGCTTCAATATTGTAGGCTTCGTTTAATATGGCCAAAACACCCCTGTCTACACCAGCAGATGGTTCAATTACAAACGGCACAACCCATTTGTTTGTTTTTAGGTCCTGTATAGCTAATTTAGAGTTTGAACTTCTATTTTCCATAACA
>CAJQGY010000067.1 GCA_905478015.1 uncultured SAR86 cluster bacterium | reverse complement strand
TTTACAAAAGCTTTAAGAATTGGTGCGCATGTAGGAATTGGAGATGTCCTCAATTCTATATCTGCTGGAGGCGTTTCATTAAAATTAGAAAATTTTTTAGATGTCTTTTTAGAGCTGGGCATAAAAGCTACAGATATTGATAGTGATATCAATTTTTCTGAAAGTGATTCCCAAGCAAATGTTATTACTGGAATAAGATTTGGAAACTCAAATGCCTGGGAAGGAAAAATATTTATTGATTTTTCAAAAGAGACTGAAGTTGTTCAGCAGGTGTGCCCTGTTAATTTAATTTGTACAGAATTTGAAACTTCTCAGGTGACATATGTTTTGGATGATGAAACAGACCAAAAGTATGGTTTCGCTGCTATTTATAATATTAATAAAAAAAGTGCATTTACTATAGAAACAAGTACGAGCAAAGTCCTAGATAGCGTTATAAAAATTGGATATCAAATTAATTTTTGATTCGGTTGGCTCTATCAATCCATGGCCTCTAATATTTCTAACAAGAGATTTATAATATCTAGGTATAAACTTAATGCTATTTGAAATGCTGTATCCCATTTATTTGAATAGCCAGAAAGCTCATTAAGCCTAGCAAAATCATAAAAAAGAAAAAGTATGAAAAGCCCTACTCCAAAAAAAGCTTTAAATCTGATTGTGTTTCGAGAAAATTTAAAAGTTGTTCTTGAAAATTCAAAAACAATCAATGCAAGCAAACCAAAAAAAAGTATGTTTTGAACAATGCCTGAATTATAAATTGCAGTTCCAATATCACTATAGCCAATAAAGCCTGAAAACAGAGTGGCGAGAAGAGTTATTTTAAGCGCTCTAATGCCATCATTTTCATCCATTTCGAGAAAAAGAAACCCAAGCAAAAGACCCATTAGTATGCTTTGAATCGTAAATACAGCAACTCCTAAAGGAACGGAGAAATAACCAATAAAAACTAGAATAAATAATAATATTGCCCAAGAAACAAAAATAGCATTTAAGAATTTATTAGCAGGTGGCGATACCACATAGCCAAGCTTTTGCCACTTCACCCTGCTTTCTTCGTCAATAGCCATGACTGGAATGTCATCCTTTGTAGCATTTGCTAAATGCATATGCTTTGGAAACCCTCTGCTATCTTCAATATAGGGAATTAAGTCAAATTCCTGTTTAAGATTCATTGCTCCTCTGAAGGACATGCCTAAAAAAGTAGTATTATTGAAATAAGCTTCTTTAGATTTTTTTAAAATATAAAATGTGAGCCCAAAAACTATTGAAAGCTGAGAACACAAAATAATCATGGTTTTTGCAAATAATGTTGTTTCTATCATGTGTTAACCATACACATATTCTTTGATCCTTGATACAAGACAAGTACCTAAAATATATATACTATTTATTAAAGCTGTCTTTCGAAATATGCAACAGAGTGGTCTGAGAAATCCTTTTCACCTATTTGTATAAAGCCATTTTTTTTATGAAAATCTAGGGATGGTTTATTTATTGGCTTAATATTGACCTCACAAAAAATAGGAAGTTTGTTTGAATCAGCATACTCAAAAAGAAGTTTATATGCAGCAGTTCCAATTCCTGAGCGCGTATAAGATTTTTTAATTGCCACCCTATCAATATATAAAAATTTATTTTTTAACGAGCTTATATGCTTATAGTTTAGTGATTTATATTTAGAATTTTCTCTAAAACAGACTGCGAATCCTATTATTTCATTGTTATTTTTTATTACTACGTTTTTTGAAGCCAGTTTAATTAAATCTGTCATTTTTTTAATTGACTTGAGCTCTCCCACTTCCGGCGTGTTAGATTGATTAATTTTATATATGGATCTGATTATCGACTCATCAACACCTGGTCCAAATTCATCAATATGAAACAGTTGTTTTGAGCTCATTATTTTTATGTTTTAGATTCTAATTCTTCTAGTGCACTTTTAATCTTATGAGAAACATCATTAACAAAAAGTTTTTTTGTTAGCGTATAACTTGGATGGCCCATTGTTGCCAAATCTTTTGCCTTAGACATAATGACTTTTTCAAAACTATCTTTATCAACAACCTCATCAACAAGCCCTGCTTCAATAGCAGAATGGATTGGGTACATAGTTCCTCCGAGAATAGCTCTGTACTTATGAGATTGAGCTACCCTAAATTTAATGAGTTCTAGGATGGGGATTGGAATTACCATGTTGGTTCGCATTTCATTTGCTCCAATCATATACTCACCTTTTATACCCACTCTATAGTCGCAACAACATAAAAGAAATGTTCCTAAAGCAATTCCATGGCCTGAGCACCCAGCAATAACTGGTCTAGGGAAATCCAGTATCCTTGAAAGCATCTTAAATCCGTTTAAAGACATATCTTGGATTGCGCTCATATCTCCTGATCCTATTACCTTTAAATCAAAACCTGCAGAAAACATGCCCTCCCTTCCCTTTATTACAAGACAGCCAGATTCTGTAGGAACTTTGTCTAAGCAAGCGTTAACATCATCTATCATTGATAGCGAAAAAACATTTGCCTTGCCGTCATCTAGGGTAATGATTGAAATGTCATCTTTAAAAGTTAGGGTTGCTAATTTATCAGTCATTTTTTCTCTTTTTTTATATTTTTAAAGTTTATCAAAAAAAATTTACAACAGGAATTTATAATTTACACGTCTGTTAGGATTTAATGCATTTATTTAATTTTGTTAAAACAAATATTTAAGTTAATATTTTAGTCAATAAGATACAAGTCAAAGGAAAGTAATGATAAGAAAAGGTTTAAAAGCAATAGGTTTAATTTTTTTGTTTGGGGTTAGTCTTGGGTCTGTATATCTGGTTAATTTATTTTTTATGAAGCCAGTTTCAATTGATCACTATCTTGGCAAAGAGATTGTGGTTGATCTGGTTAGCTCCCCTGAATATATGACCTATATGGGAATATTTGATGACTTAAACTGGGTCACAAAACATAATGCGAAGCTTACTATTTTAAAGCCTGATAATATTCAGAATGAAATTGAAAACTCTAAAAATTCACTGGAGCTGCTTCGTAAATATAAGGATGGCTCCTTATCTGATAATCAAAAAATTACAAAAAGAATAGCTATTTTTGATGTTGAAAATGAGCTCAATCAACTAGAAAATTTTCCCTATCATGACTACCCTTTGAATCAAGTTAGGGGCGCTCATCACAATATTATTAGTTTTATGAGCGATCAGCATCCCGTAAGAAATCTTTCAGAAGCTAAGGACTTTATTAAAAGAACTGATCTGGTTAAGGATGTATTTGCTGGGCAGTTAGAATGGTTGGAAAAACAAGCTACTGCAGGGATATACGCACCTGAATTTGTCTATGTCCATTTAATCAAGCAGCTTAATGAGCTTATAAGTTATTCTTTCGATGAGCATCCTTTGTATACTGAGTTTTTTAAGAAAGTTGATTTATTGAACATTTCAGATTCTGATCTTTCATTGCTAGATAGGGATCTGAGGACATCAATAGATACTAGTGTTACTCCTGGTTTTGTTTTACTGAGAGATTTTATGCTTTCTACAAAAGATCAGGCTAATAAAAAACATGGAATATGGTCTCAACCAAATGGAGACGAGTTTTACAAACTAAGAATACGCTCTTATACAACCACTGACTATAGCCCCGAAGAAATTCACAATATAGGCCTCAGCGAAGTTGCTAGAATTTCAGCAAGAATGAAGGAGATATTAACTTCGCTCGGATATGACTCAAGAAAAACAGCTGGAGTGTTAATGAATGAATTAAATGAAGATCCCTCGTTGCTATATGCAGATACTCCAGACAGGAAAGAGATTGTTGTTCAAGATTATATGGATATGGTTAATGAGGCAACAAATGGTATCAAGGGTTATTTTCATTCTATGCCAGAGGCTCCTGTAACTGTAAAAGCTGTTCCTGAATATTCTGAAAAAACAGCACCTGGAGGTTACTATCAAGCCCCTGCATTGGATGGAAGCAGGCCAGGTGCTTTTTTTGTAAATCTATATGATATAAAACAGACTCCTAAATACAGCATGAAAACTCTTGCTTACCATGAAGCAACTCCTGGACATCATCATCAAATTGCCCATTCAATGGAAAATGATGATTTGACCTTATACAGAAGGTTTGGTTACAGAACATCTGCCTTCTCAGAAGGTTGGGCTCTTTATGCAGAACAACTGGCACTTGAGGCTGGTCTTGCGCCTGACCCATATGATGAGCTTGGAATATTACAAAGTGAGATATTCAGAGCGGTAAGGCTTGTAGTTGATACAGGCATTCATTATAAAAGATGGACAAGAGAAGAAGCTATTGCATACATGAAAGCTAAAACAGGAATGTCAGATACAGAGTGCCGAGTTGAAATTGAGAGATATATTGTTTGGCCAGGACAAGCTCTTAGCTACAAAGTTGGTATGATAAAAATTTTAGAATTAAGAGAGAAGGCTATGAATGCTCTTGGGGATAATTTTAATATAAAAGACTTTCATTCAGCTGTTCTGGATCATGGAATACCTCCACTATTTATTGTTGAACAAAAGGTAGATGAGATGATCGAGAAGGCTCTTAAATCCTAGAAATTTTCAGGCCTTTTTGCTCCATACTGAGTGTAATATGCTTTTAGATTGTCTAAATCTTTTTGCATATCCTCGCTTGGCTTAAAAAACTTATCTAATACTATTCTCTTGGTATTAAAATCAAAAGCGGCTACAAATATTCTTGCGTCCACTGCTTCTGCAATTCTTAGAAAGCCGGTTCTCCATTGTTCGGTCTTTGACCTTGTTCCTTCAGGAGCCATTGCAATGAGCGAACCTTTGAGCTTCTCCATATTTGCAATTGCCTCTTTGACCAAGCCTGAACCAGGATTATTTTTGTCGACTGGAATACCTCCCATATATTTTAGGAATCTTCCTAAAATAGGCTGATTAAATAGAGTGTATTTACCAAAATAAGAAATCTTAGCATCTAATCCTATTATTGCCGCAAAACCAAAAATGCCATCCCAGTTAGAAGTATGAGGAGCTGCAATTAGAACAAGGTTTTCATTTTCTTCCATTTCTGGAACGGCGCCTTCAACCCTCCATCCAAAAATCTTCAATAAAAGTCTTCCCATAAATATAACAATCTTTGGTCTGTATGCTCGAAAGGCATGGGGGATTTGATTAACGGAAACTGCGGGCCTTCTCTTAGTCATTTGCTGATCCTTTTATCCTTTATATAAAAAGGAACATATAGCAAGTAACAAGCTAAAACTGCTACGAAATATAAATCAATAATATGAAATGGTTCGGGTCGCATAAGAGACATTAAATTATCACCTATTGGCTTTTCTATTAGAAACCAATAATTTGCTGGATGCCCGAGCAAATAATTAATTCCATACATTGCGATTAGGAGGAGTGATGTAAAAATAAGCACTCTATGGACATCACCAAGATATGGTCTTTGGTTGTCTAGAATCATTCCATAGGAAACGCCAAGTATTATCATCATGTGCCCAATTTGATTTTGAATATAGAATATATCTGGGAATCCGAACAAAACATCAGGCGTAAGAATCGACATACCACCTCCAGCTATTCCAAAAAAGAAGGCGAATAGAAAAAATGCTCG
>CAJQGY010000066.1 GCA_905478015.1 uncultured SAR86 cluster bacterium | reverse complement strand
TTTCGGTCATGGAAGTTTTTCTATTATGAAAATTCTTATGAACTATATAAGTCTTTCTAGGCTAGATAAGCCCATTGGAATATATCTTTTACTATGGCCATCTTTGCTTGGGCTTTTCCTTGGAGGCCTGAATGAAGGATATATTGATTTTAAAAACTACGTTATCGTTATAGTTGGAGCAATCCTAGTCAGATCTTGTGGATGTGTCGTTAATGATATTTTTGATCATAAGTTTGATAGGTTGGTTGAAAGAACAAAAAATAGGCCTATTGCATCTGGTAAAATTAGTCTCAAAGAAGCTTGGATGTTTTTTGTTATTTTATCTATTGCTTCATTTAGTCTGCTTTTATTAACCCCTCCAGTCACTATCAAATTAGCATTATTTTTTTCACTACTAATTTTAATTTATCCGTTGGCCAAACGTTTTATTAAAGCGCCGCAAATTATTCTAGGGATTACATTTGGATCCGGATCAATAATATCTTACTCACTTCAATCAGATAGCTTTTCCTTATCCATAATTATTTTATATATTGGGCTTATTGCATGGATTGTTAGCTTTGATAGCATCTATGCTCTAGAAGATATAGATGATGACATTAAGATTGGTATAAATTCTTCTCCAATTTTATGGGGCAAAGAAACAATATCTATTGCATATATATTGCAATTTATATTTTATGCAGCAATAGCATTAATTGCATATATAAATGATTTTTCAATCTTATTTACAGTAATTTTTTGCCTACTGCTAATTTTATTCTATCGCCAAAATACACTTGTAAAAGCAGGAAGGTACTTGGATGCTTTTAAGTTTAATAATAATGTGGGGATTGTTTTAATAATTGGTTTTTTGATAGAAATATTTCTTATTTAAATGCTTATAAAAAATAAATTCATTAAAAGCATTTCTGATATATCAAATGAAGAATTCAAAAGTATATCAAATGCTCGTAACTCTCCTTTCATGTCGTATAAATTTTTAGAATCAATGGAGGCAAG
Organism: uncultured SAR86 cluster bacterium; assembly: GCA_905478015.1. GTDB lineage: Bacteria > Pseudomonadota > Gammaproteobacteria > Magnimaribacterales > D2472 > CAJQGY01. The sequence continues at coordinate 22,695 of CAJQGY010000066.1, read as the reverse complement.
TGGTTCTGCAAGCCCTTCGGCTGGATGGCATCCTCATCATGTTACTTCATATAAGAATCAAACTCTTAATGGTTTTATGCCCTTGTATCTTAAAAACAATAGTCAAGGCGAATTTGTATTTGATCATCAATGGTCATACGCTCTCCAAAGAGCTCAGAGAAAATACTATCCAAAATTTTTATCAGCTATTCCCTTCACACCATGTGAAACATCTAAATTTATAACGCCTGAATTGAGTATTGCCGCTGAAATGATTAAAGCCACTAAAGACAAGATGGCTGAATTAAATATAGAAACATGGCATGTTCTATACCCGGATGAGAAAACAAAAAATATACTTAAAAAAAATAACTTTATTGAGCGCTTTGATTATAGATTTGTATGGAATAATAAAAACTTCATAGATTTTGATGATTTTCTAAAAACATTTACTTCTAGGCAAAGAAAGAATATTAAATCTGAAAGAAAGAAGGTTAAGAAAGAAGGCGTGCAATTTATAACAAAGGATAAACGATTATTGGGTGAAGAGGATTGGAATATCTTTTATAAGTTCTATGCCAATACATATCTCGAAAGGATGCAAAAACCTTATCTAAATATTGAGTTTTTTAAAAAAATTCATCGAAATAGAGATGATCTTAATCCTATTATTTTTTTTGCTATTCAGGATGGCGGAGTTGTTGCAGGCTCCCTTTGTTTTGAAGGAGATGGAATATTGTATGGCAGACATTGGGGCTGCAGCAAGAATATACAAAATCTTCATTTTGAATGTTGCTATTATCAAGGAATTGAATATTGCATAGAAAATAACCTTTCTTTATTTGATCCTGGAATTCAAGGGGAATATAAAATAAGAAGAGGTTTTGAGCCTAAATTATCTAGCTCATTGCATTTTATTCTTCATAAAGATTTTAGGAAAGCAATTCAAGACTTCTGTGATAAAGAGAAAGATTCTATTGATAGTTATATTGATGCATGCAGCGAATATACACCGATAAAAAAAGAATATAGAATTATCTGATGCTAAAAAATCTTCCAAAAACCTCACATAACCAAGTGGTGTGTGAAGCTAATTATTTAAGATTGAGGAGATTGCTAGGGAGTTTCACAGAAAAAGAATATTTTTTTGAAGGAATTAACCCTGATTCAAGCATGCAAAATATAAGTTTTCTAATTTTAGACAAAACTAAACACACTGTAATTATTGAAGCTAAACAAATAAATGCGAAAAACATAAGCATTAACGATTTTATATGCAGAATTAGAGTTAGTCTTGATGCGTGTTTGGCAGAGGCAATATCTTATCAAGGCGAGAGAGCATTGCCTTCTTTTTTTAAAAAATCACAAATTCAATCTTACGATGAAAAAGAGCAACAAAATAGATTCTTTACTGAGTGGCTTGAAAGTATTTTTATAACTGGTATTGCTAAAGCTGATAATATAAAAAATATAATAAGAAATGACTAAAAATATTTTGTATTTTCATGGATTTAAATCATCCTCAGACTCCAATAAAGCTCAAGCCTTTAAGCGTCTTTTAAAAAATGACTCAAGGGATGCAAAAATATTTATTCCTGATATTGAAGATAATTTTAAAGATGCAATAAAGCAAATAAACAAAATTATTGAGGGGATTAAGGGAGAAATATTTTTTGCTGGGAGCTCGCTTGGAGGTTACTTCGCTAAATTTTACGCTGAAAAATATAATACAAAAGCAGTATTAATTAACCCAGCTATATATCCTCTAGTTGGGTTTGAGGAATATCTTGGTGAAAACATAAACTATGTAACTAAAAAAAAATTTAATATTTGTAAAAGTGATATTGAATACTTGAGATCTTTACAAAACAAAAAAATAAAATCACCTAAAAATTTTATGATTCTTGTTGAGTCAGGAGATGAAATATTAAACTATCTTGAAACAGTATCTTTTTTTAAGGGCTCTGAAATAGATATTGTATTTGGTGGGGATCATTCATACTCATCATTTGAAAAAAAATATAATAAAATACATTCTTTCCTGAAATTATAGTTTTCGCACTAGAATTTAACATTAAATTTCTATTTGCTCTATATTAGTGCATAATAAGCACAGTTTTTGTGCATATACAGAAAAAATAATTGGTATTAATATTGCATATATTGTATTAAGAAACACAATTATAGGAGATAGAATGACAGGTTACAAAACATATGAATACTTATGGCTAGATGGCTACAAGCCAGAATCTTCAATGAGGAGCAAGGTTAAGGCAACGGATGCTGAAACTCCACCTGATTGGTCTTTTGATGGATCATCAACCCAACAAGCAGAAGGAGGAAGTTCAGACTGCTTATTAATACCGGTACAAACTTATTCAAACCCTCATGGGCATGACATAGTTATGACACAAGTTCAGTCAGCTGACCATACTACTCATCCATCAAACTTCAGAGCAGCTGCAGAAGCGGTAGTAAGTGATGACTGGTGGTTTGGTTTTGAGCAAGAATTCTTTCTTACTGATCCAGAAACTGGAGAACCATTGGGTTGGGAAAATGGTGAGCCAAGAGCTCAGGGAGATTTTTACTGCGGTGTAGGTGCTGGTAACGTTGTTGGTAGAGAAATTTCTGATGCTCATTTGCAAGCCTGTCTTGATCTTGGCATTACTTTAACTGGCACAAATGCTGAGGTTGCTTTAGGGCAGTGGGAATATCAATGTCTTGGAAAAGGAATTAAAGCTGCTGATGATTTATGGGTAAGCAGATATATGCTTTATAAAATAGCAGAAGAGTTTGGAGTTGGTGTAAATATTCATCCTAAACCGAAAACAGGAGACTGGAATGGTTCCGGTATGCATACTAACTTCTCAAATGAAGAAATGAGGTCTAATGGTTCTGAATCACTTTTTACTAGTATGTGTGAAAAACTAGGCAAGGTTCATGCCGAAGGAATTGAGGCATATGGTTCTGATAACGATATGAGGCTTACTGGGCTTCATGAAACTCAGAACATTGATCAGTTCTCATTCGGTGTAAGTGATAGGGGTGCAAGCATACGTATACCTGTTTACACTGTGGAACATAATTGGAATGGCTATTTAGAGGATAGAAGGCCTGCTTCAAATGCTGATCCTTATAAAATTCTTTCTCATATAGTTGGAACTCTTAATAAATAAATATAATTTCCGGCTCCTCGAAAGAGGAGTCGTTTTTCTCATAAATGATTGAAACGGCAGACTTAAATACATCAGTACTGAACCAGCTTTCTTCTGAAATAATAATTCTTGACCAAAATCTTAAAAGCTTATGGATTAACGAATCTGCTCTCAGTAATGGTTGGGCAAATTCTCAAAATGAATTTATAAAAAATCAATATCCAGAAGAGTTAAATTCTGCATTATTCAACTTACTAAAAAAATCACAAGATGAGTCCAGCTCCTTTTCAAAAAGAGATATGGAGCTTATAAATAGAGTAAATGAAAAAAGAATTATAGATTTAACTGTTTCATTAGATAATACAAACAATTATTTAATTCTTGAAGTTAAATGCGTAGACAGCATTAACAAAATTATAGATTCAACAAAAGTATTTTCAACACAAAAAATTGCAGCTAATCTAGCAAGAACCTTAGCGCATGAAGTAAAAAATCCTCTTTCAGGAATTAAAGGTAGTGCACAAATTCTTTCTAAAAAGCTAGAAGATAGTTATTCAAAAAAATTCCTAAAAATCATAATTGATGAGACAGATAGGTTAAATGGAATTGTTACAAAAATTCTTACGCCCCCTCAAAAACCTAATAAAGAAAAGTTTAATATTCATTCGGCCCTAGAAAAAGTCTATGCACTTGCTGAGGCCGAGCTATCTCCAAACCTTAAGCTAAGGAGAGATTATGATCCCAGTATTCCAGAATTAATTGGTGATGAGGATTTATTCATTCAAGCTATTTTAAATATAGTAAAAAATGCCCAGCAAGCTATGAATGAGATAGAAAATGCTGAGATTAAAATTAAATCGAGGATTCAATACAGCCAACCAGTAAATGGAATAATGCATCTAACAGTATGTTGCATTGAAATTATAGACAACGGGCCTGGTATTCCAGAAGAAATACAAGAGCATGTTTTTTTTCCTATGATCTCATCTAAAGATGAGGGCTCTGGTCTTGGGCTATCAATAGCTCAAGATATTATAAGAGTGCATGGTGGTGGTATATCTTTCTCATCAAAGCCACAACAAACTATTTTTTCTATTCAAATCCCTTTAAATATAAAAAATACTGGAGAAGAAAGTGCATAAAGTTTGGTTAGCAGATGATGATGAGGCAATTAGAATTGTTCTTGAAGAAAGTTTAAAAGATGCTGGGTTTGAAATAAGAACTTTTGAAACAGCAACTGACCTCGTTGAAAGTCTTGCTAATGCAAAACCAGATCTAATTTTAACAGATGTTCAAATGCCAGGCATGCATGGCTATGATTTGCTTAAACATATTAATAATAATTTTTCTGACCTTCCTGTAATAATTATGACAGCTTTTGCTGATATGCAAGCAGCGGTTGATTCATATGGTAGTGGTGCTTTTGAATATATACCCAAACCCTTTGACCTAAATGAGACTATTCAAATAATTACTAGAGCTCTTGAAAAAAAACCCTCAACAAAAGGGCTAAAGTCTGCTCCGAAAACAGACATAATCGGAAAAGCTCAATCGATGCAAATGGTATTTAGAGCTATTGGCAAGCTTTCCAATACGAATGCAACGGTTTTAGTTCAAGGAGAGTCAGGAACAGGCAAAGAATTGATAGCAAAATCACTTCATAAAAATAGTCCTCGCCATGATATGCCCTTCATAGCTCTAAATATGGCTGATATACCAAAAGAACTTGTTGAATCAGAGTTATTTGGTCATGAAAAAGGTGCTTTCACAGGAGCTGTTGACAGAAGGCTTGGTAGGTTTGAGCAGGCCAATGGAGGAACGCTTTTTTTAGATGAAATTGGAGATATGCCACTGGATTCTCAAACAAGACTATTAAGAGTACTTTCAAACAAAGAGTTTTATAGAGTTGGTGGTGATAAGCCTATAAAGGTAGATGTGAGAATTATCGCAGCAACCCACCAAAACCTTCATAATCTTGTATCACAAACAAAATTTAGAGAAGACCTTTTTTATAGGCTTAATGTAATAAAAGTTGATGTCCCTCCCTTACGAGAGCGCAGAGAAGATATAGAAATTTTAGCTAAATACTTTTTAAAACAAAATTCTGATTCTCTTGATGAGGAATTAAGAGTTCTATCCCAAGAATCAATAGAGGTATTGCGCAAATATCAGTGGCCTGGAAATGTAAGGCAGCTCGAAAATACATGTTACTGGCTAACATTAATGAGCCCTACTCAAAATGTTCAACCCATAGATTTACCAAATGAAATTATAGAAACGAAAGCTGCCACAATATCTAGCACGTCATCATGGGAAGACGGTTTTTCTTTTTGGTTAAAGAATCTAATAGATAATAATGAAAGCGATCTATTGGATACCGTTAATCCAAAAATTGAAAAAATATTAATAAAGCTAGTTTTAGAAAAAACAAATGGTAAAAAGAATGATGCTGCAAATATTTTAGGACTAGGTAGAAACACTCTTGCGAAAAAGATAAAAGATCTTGGTATATAGACCCTAAACTAATGGAAGGCTGTTGTGCCTCCACTCAGAAATGCCCCCGCTAAGTATGAAAGAATTTTTAAACCCTGATTTTTGAAGAATTTCGCCTGCATTTCCCGATTGGTTCCCCATTTCACAAACAAGAATAATAGAAAGATCTTTTTTATTGGGCAGCTCATAGTGTCTTTTTTCAAAATCAGCAAAAGGTATGTTAATTGCTCCTGCAATATGGCCCGCATTAAATTCGTCTGATTTTCTTATATCAACTAGCTTTGCTAACCCTTGATTGTTTAAATTTATGAGCTCATGTGTAGAAATCTTTTTACCCCCTTTTTTTGAGAGCGAAGAAAAGAAAAGGCCAATAAAAATTACTAGCGGAATGGAGAGAAACCACTGCTCATATAAGAATGAAAAAAATTCTAACATCCCACTATTATCTATTAAAATATATTAGTTGTATCTTATTATTATAAAATTATGAAAAAAAGACATCTTATTCTTGTAAGGCATGGGCAAAGTGAATGGAATGCAAGAAATCTATTTACTGGCTGGAAAGATCCTGGACTCACTGATGAAGGAATGAAAGAGGCTTTGGGTGCAGGAAATACTATAAAGAAAGAAAACATTTCTTTTGATAGCATGTATACATCAGAGCTTATAAGAGCACAGATAACTGGGAGTGTTATTTTAAAAGCAATTGATCAGTTAGATATTCCTATTTATAAAAATATTGCATTAAATGAAAGAAACTATGGAAGCCTTGCTGGTCTGAATAAAGACGATGCTAGAAAAAAATGGGGCGATGAACAGGTTCATATATGGAGAAGGTCTTTTGATATACCTCCTCCAGATGGAGAGAGTCTAAAAAATACAGCTGAGAGAGTTTTGCCATATTTTAATAAAGAAATTTTACCTAAGGTAGTTTATGGCTCTAATATTCTAATTGCCGCTCATGGAAACTCATTAAGATCTTTGATAATGCAACTTGATGATATTAATGAAGAAGACATTGTGAATTTAGAAATTCCAACTGGAGCCCCTATTAAATATATTTTTGATGGAAGTGGGTCTATTTCAGAGAAAGTTAATCTCTATTAGAGATAGCCTCTTGCTATTTTGAGTAATAATTTTTCTGAAAAAATAATAAGCTGGTACCTTGAAAAGGGAAGAAAAGATTTGCCATGGAGGAACAATATTTCTCCTTACAGGGTTTGGATTTCTGAAATAATGCTTCAACAAACTCAAGTTAAAACAGTCATTCCCTACTTTAAAAAATTTATTGAGCGCTATCCGGATATTGATTCAATTAGTCAAGCCTCTGAAGATGAGTTGCTTGCTATATGGTCAGGCCTAGGATTTTATAAAAGAGCTCAGAATATATTTAAAGCAAAAGAAATTATTAAAAATGATTTTAGCAATAAATTTCCAGATAAATTTGAAGAAATACTTATGCTTCCAGGTATAGGAAGATCCACTGCAGGAGCAATTATGGCAATTGCATATAAAAAATCTTATCCGATTTTAGATGCGAATGTTAAGCGGGTTATAACTAGGTATTCTGGTATTGATGAGTTCTCAAAAACAAAATTAGATAAAGCGCTTTGGTTAGAGTCAACAAAATTAAAGGCAGATAAAAAAATATTTGAATATACACAGGGTGTTATGGATCTTGGAGCGACTGTATGTACCGCAAAGAATATGAATTGCAAAAACTGTCCTTTAAATAAAGAATGCGAATCAGCATTTAAAAGTTTAAATAAAGGATTGTTGCTCCCCAAATCAAAGAAATTAAAAAAAGAAAAGATGGATTATGTTCTTGCTTATACGCTGGATAAGATACTTTTAATTAAAAGAGATAAAAAAAGATTTTGGCAATCACTCTGGGTTCCAATTGAAAAAAATAGTGGAATTATTATTGATCATAGTAAAGCCGAAAGCATTAATAAGATAAATATATCTCATAAATTATCCCACCTTGAATTAGTGATCAGCGTTTCTTTATTGAAGTTTAAAAAACCATTTGATGTGCTTTCAAATTCAGAAGTTTACTGGATTAATAAGATAGATATAGATAATATTGGTGTTCCAAAGCCTATTAAAGATATATTAGTGACTCTATGACAAAAAAAATATTCTGTAAAAAATTTAATGAAGAGCTAGATGCTATGTCTGTACCTCCAATGCCAGGACCCAAAGGAATTGAATTAATGAATACGGTTTCTGACAAAGCTTGGAAAGAGTGGAGATCGCATCAAACAACTCTAATAAATGAAAAGCATCTTGATATGTCTGATGCTAAAGACAGAAAATGGTTAATAGATGAAATGGATAAATTTTTTAACAATGAGGATTATGAACAAGCATCGGGATTTAAGGCATTAACTTAGTGTATTAATGACATTAAATAAATGTATTGATGACATTAACTTAAAACTTTCCTATAATCCCTTTTCACTTAATGCCCAGATAGCTCAGTCGGTAGAGCAAAGGATTGAAAATCCTTGTGTCGGTGGTTCGATCCCACCTCTGGGCACCATTCTTTTTCTATTTAAACCATTTGTAAGGCTGATCGCCAGCAACTTTAAAATATACAGCCATATTTAGTATGTGTGTAATTAAAAGAGTGGTTGATATCCCTATTGCCCAGAATAAATTTCTGTAATTTAAGTGTGCATCAAAAGCATATAATAAAATGCCTACCGATGCTGTTATCAAGCCTATGATTGAGAATGCTTTTAAATTTTTCATTTTTTTTCCTTGTTTTTAATATTTATTTCTACTTCTATATCAGATAGCAGCTCGCTTTGGCAGGCCAGTACAAATCCTGCATCTATCTCTTCTTGATTTAATGTATAACTAAAATCAATGTTGGGTTTTACTTCTCCAGAAACGACTCTACATTTGCATGTTCCGCAACTGCCTACCTTGCATCTATGTGGCCAATCTATACCTTTCGATAGGGCCGAAGAAAGCAGAGTTGTTCTGGGCAATACCTCAAAATTAATATTGCTTTGGAGGAGAGCTGCTCTCTTCGGAATTTTATTTTTCTTAAAAATCTTTAACATTGAATTATCTTTTAAGAAACTAAAGAAGCCTTGCCTAGTTGATCAATATTAAATTTATTTGCTATTAACCTCTCTTCATCAGTTGCGAAGTTCTTATCCCAATTATCAAGATGTTTGTGAACAAATTTTCTAAATAATGGAGGGTATAGAGTCAATACAAAAAGACTGAAATAGCCTATTCCATAATTAGGCCCCCCTACATCATCAAGTTCCCAAAAATAAGTTTCACCTCTGACATGATGGTCACACTGTCTTCCAATCTCAATAAAAAACCAGCTTGTAAAAACTGAATCATTGTCCCATGAGTGTCTGTGCTCAACAGCACCATCTTTTCTTATCAAGCCATAATGGCCCATGAAATTTAAAGCCTCTAAAAGAAAGTTTGATAAAATCCAAACTGCTGCCAATGCAACCAACCCAACCAAGCCCCCAGACCAAATAAATAGGAATATTGAAGGTAAGCTATAAAAATATCCAAGCAGCCATCTATTATCTTTATTTATAAAACTCTTCCCTTGATTTTTTAGCTTTTTGGCTTCCATATCAAATGAAAACTTTGACTGACCAGCATGAGAAAGCCATGTGTGTAAATATACATTTCTCCCTCTCGGTGCAGTGGCTGGATCATCTTCATGACCTAAATCCAGATGATGATTGTATACATGGGCATATGTAAAATGAGAAGCTCCGCTTAAAGCCATGATAAGTCTTGAAACAAAAAAGCCTTCTTTTTTATTATGTGATAATTCATGCCCATAAATAATGCCAAGCCCAGCCCATAAGGCTGATGATATGACGGCGCCTATGAGATTTATACCTGATATTCCATTCTGATATTCAATTGATCCCAAAGATAAGTTCTGTAAAACTACTCCTGAGGTGTATTGATAGATTCTCCAGGCCAAAATGATTTGTATTGTAATAAAAACTGGCAACATGACATACATAACAAGATATTGAAAAATCTTAATGCCATATGAGTTTCCATCATCATCTATTTCGGCTTTAAGATGAATATCTTTTGTTAAAGTATCTATTATGGTATACAGGCCAAACAGTATTACTCCAGTCCAGGCATATGTGCTGCCAATAAATATCCCAAAGATAGTTATTAAAGATGATATTGGAACAATTAGGTACCTTGCATTTATAAAAAACTTCATAAGAAAATCTCCTTCTTAATAATTAATAAATCCTAGGGAATACATCTTCCGTTTTAGCACTTTCTTTTAAATCGCGGCAATAGGATCAAATTACGATTAAGTGAAACATAACAAATCTAATTAAATCAGCTTGAAATGTTTAATCCATGGAATAGTAGTACCGTTTTAGCACTTTCTTTTATATCGCGGCAATAGGATCAAATTACGATTTCAGTATTAAACTTGATAATGATATTTTTGTAAAGATAAATAGTTGAAAAAGCTTTAATTAATTTGTAAGTTACTAAATATGACAAATAAGCTATCCCTTTTTCCTCACATAGAACCTTTTAATACAGGCTATTTAAAATGCTCTGAACATAATATTTATTTCGAAGAATGCGGTAATAAAAATGGTAAACCTGTTGTATTTCTTCACGGCGGGCCAGGTGGCGGTGGAAGTAAAGATGTAAGACGTTTTTTTGATCCAAAATATTACAGAATCGTGGTCTTTGATCAGAGAGGTTGTGGAAGAAGTACTCCTCATGGATGCCTTACAAATAATACAACATGGGATTTAGTGTCTGATATAGAAAAGTTAAGGCAGCAGCTTGGTATTAATAAGTGGATGGTATTTGGAGGTTCATGGGGCTCAACATTGGCTTTAGCATACTCTCAGTTACACCCCTCCTCAGTAAGTGAGATAGTAATTAGAGGTATATTCATGCTTCAGCAATATGAGCTAGATTGGTTCTATCAGGAAGGCGCAAGTAAGATCTTTCCTGATGAATGGCAAAAATTCATTGAAGTTATTGATAAAAATAAAAGATCTAATCTTATGAAAGCTTACAATGAAATTTTCAATGGCTCTGATGAAGAGGCCAAATTAAATGCTGCTCTAGCATGGTCCAGATGGGAGGCATCAACTAGCAAACTCATAAAAAATGATAGTCTTATAGATGAGTTCTCTAACGCTCATTTTGCTCTTGCATTTGCATTAATAGAAAATCATTACTTTGTAAATAAGGGGTTTCTTGAATACGAAGAACAGTTGTTGGATGGTATAGAAAAGATAAGAGATATTCCTGCGGTTATCATTCAAGGAAGATATGACATGGTTTGCCCTATGGAAACAGCTTATGAAGTTTCAAGAAGATGGCCTGAAGCTATATTTGAAATAGCAAAGGATTCAGGGCATTCTGCTTTTGAGAAAGAGATAGTGCATCTTCTAGTCTCTGCTACAAATAAATTTGCTCAAAACTAATTTAAAAAACATAAAATGTTATCGCTCTCTTGTTGGCTGTATATCTGATATCATTATCTAAGTTATGTCAGAAAGAGAAAATAATTCCCATATCAATGAGGATAGAGTAGAAAGAATTCTATCTGAATACCTTATACCAGATCAAAAATTTAAAGATGAAAAAATAGAAAATATGATTGTATTTTTTGGATCTGCACGAGCCCCTTCTGATATAGAGGCAGATAAGCTTCAAAAGGAAAATCCTCAAAGTCCAAAATTAAAATTACTTAAATACAACAAAGCAGCAGAAGAGCTTGCCTACAAACTGGCCAAGTGGAATGAAGCTACATTTAAATATCATAAATATTCAATCTGTACTGGGGCTGGTCCTGGCATTATGATGGCTGCAAACAAAGGAGCTCACGAGGCAGGAGGAAAGAGTATTGGTTTATCAATTCAGCTTCCATTTGAAGATATAGAAAATCCATATTTAAGTAAAAACTTAGATTTTGATTTTCACTATTTTTTTATGAGAAAATTTTGGTTTGCTTATAGAGCGGAAGCTTTAATAATAATGCCTGGTGGCTTTGGTACAATGGATGAGCTATTTGAGTTACTAACCCTAATACAGTGCCAAAAAATTAAAAAAGAATTTCCAATTGTTATGTTTGGTGCTGAATTTTGGCAAAAATTCTTAAATACAGATGTACTTCTCGAGTATGGGGTAATATCTGATAATGATTTAGATAACCTCTTTTATACCGATGATGTGAATGAGGCATTTACGCATATAACATCAAGTCTCGAAAAAAATAAGGGTAGTTAAGCTTACAAGATTAATTAACTCCATAAAGTTTCGGGGTTAACCATTGTTTTAATTTCCAAAACATTCCCACTAGGATCCTTAATAAAGAATGTTTCTTGCTCTCTATCTTTGCCTACAAACCTTCTATATGGCTTATCAAAATAATCGAAATCTTTAGAATCTTCAATTCTATCTTTTAACGAAAAGAAATCTTCCTCAGACAGATGTGCACCAAAATGTGGAACTGAAACAGTTCCCATTTCTACATCATGTCTTTTCTTGCTAGCCACTTCATCTGGTCCATGATGTAAGGTTAGCTCATTGCCCCAAAAATTTATATCTTGCCACCTTCCCTCTTCAAAATCTCCGGCATGGCAGCCCATAAGGTCACAGTAAAAGGACTTTGACTCTTCAATGCTCTTCACAGCTATAGCTAGATGAAACCTGTTTGATCTATTTAAATAATCCATTTGGCAATGATAACAGCGTGCTTCTTATCTATAAACAAAATGATGAAAAATATGACTTAATTTTTAACTTCAAACCTGATAGAAAAAACATATAATTAATTTAAGGAATTATTAAGACATGTTTACAAAACCTATTTCACTTATCGGTATGGCTGGATGCGGTAAGACAACAATTGGTAAAAAACTCGCAGCAAGATATAACTTTATTTTTTGTGATACAGATATCTTGATTGAAAAAAAATTTAATATGTCTCTTGAAGATATTAAGCAAAGTAATGGATATAAATTCTTACGAAGAGAGGAAGAGAAGATAATCCTTGATCTTGATGATATTTATGAAATTATTGCTACTGGAGGTAGTGCTATTTATTCAGCTAAGGCAATGACTCATCTTAAAACCTTCTCAACAATTATATTTATAAATACTCCTTTGGAAGATATAGAAAAGAGAATTGGGGATGCAGCACACAGAGGGTTTGCAATGCCAGATGGTTTTTCAATTAGGCAAGCATATGAGGAAAGGTTACCTCTCTATAGTCATTTTCAAGACATATCAATAGATGGGTCCTTGTCAGTAAATGAGTCTATAAGGGAAATAGAGGACCTTTGCTTTTGAAAATACATGATGCAATTCTAGTTGGAGCTTCGGGCTTAATAGGTAAGCATATTAGCAGTCTATTAAAAAATAATAAAATTAATCAAATTCATCTCAATAGAAAATCTCTTGGGATCGCTTCAGAAAATATTGAAGAAGCCATAGTTAATTTTAGAGATGTAAATTCCTTTAAGAACTTTTTAAATGCTGATTGCATTTATCTTTCAACAGGAACAAGACTTACCCTTTTACAGCTCCTGCACATCAAAAAGAAAGATAGATTAAATTTTCTAGAAGTTGATTTTGAAATGCCTTTACGAGTTGCAAAAGCAGCATATGAGAGAGGTGTTAAAAAAATAGCGCTTGTTTCTGCCATAGGAGCTGATAAAAAATCTAAAAACTTTTACCTTAAGACTAAGGGAGCGCTTGAGGAAGAAATACTAAATATAGGTTTTGATAAGGTTGTTATTGCTCGCCCTGGCCATCTTCTTGGTAAAAGAGATATACCTATTGCGATAGAAGTTAAAATATATGAATTAATTTTTAAAACTATAAGTCCTTTAATGGTTTCAGTATTCAGAAAGTACAGAAATATTAGAGCTGAAAGCGTTGCGGCTTCGCTAGTGGCCTACATAAATAAGCCAAGCAAGGGCTGTGTAATTCTTGATTATGATAATTTTAAGAACTATTAATAACTATTTCTGTCATACTTTTAATATATGGAGATTAATATGAATAAATTAATATTGCCTATTATGGCATTAACATTCTCAACATCTATTTTTGCAGATGATCATAAATCAAATAAGAATACTGATGAATCACGAATGAATCATCCCAATCACCTTCTTAATTTTAAGGAGTGCAGGGAAACTAAAGATGCTGTAGGCACATTTCTTGCTATGGCAGACAAGGCCTGGAAAGAAGTTGAGGAAGATATAAACAATGAAGAAGAATGGGCTAAAGCAAGCTTTCTTGCAAGTCAGGCTGCTCATTACTCTACTGTATATGATGTTTGGTGCAAGGATATGATAAACAAAAGAGTAAAAATGGGCATGGCTAAAAAAATGAAAGGAAAGAAAAAGAAGGAAGGTTAGAACTTTCCTCTTTGAAATCGCATTCTAATAGAATAAACCCTAATAAGAGCTACAAAAGTTAAGATTGATTGTGTAAAGATTGAAATAGACAGAGGGTTAGACCAGTGCCAATTGTCTATTGTTAGCCACAATAAAAAAGTTTGAAGTGGAAAATTTATAGCAGCCCCCATTAGAACAACTATGATTGCTTCTCTGAATGCTGTTTTTTCTGTTTTATTCATTTGATGTACCTTTTATTTTTATTGCTGTTCCATAAGCCAATATCTCGGAAGCTCCTTTTGCAATTGATGAGGTTTGAAATCTGAAACTAACAATTGCATCAGCTTCAATATCTTCTGCCTCTAGAAGCATTCGATCATAGGCTTGACCTCTAGCAGATGCAAGAAGTTTTGAATATCCAACTAACTCCCCTCCAATTATAGTCTTGAGAGATGCAAGAAAGTCGCTAAGAAAATTTCGTGATTTAACTGTACTACCTTGAACAATTCCAAGATGTTCTACATTCTCATAACCTGATATTTCATTAGAAGTTACTACTAAAATTTTTTTACTCATGATAATTTAACTAAGTTGATTTAATTTATTAATATAATGCATGATCTTGTAGAAACAAAGTTCTCAATTGGAATTATAGTTAAGCATAAGTTCCTCCACTTTAGAGGAGTAATTTTCGATGTTGATCCTGAGTTCAATAATAGTGAAGAATGGTATATGGCTATACCAAAAGAAATTAGACCACGAAAAGATCAGCCCTTTTATCATCTTCTAGCTGAAAATAAAGACATATTTTATGTAGCTTATGTGTCTGAACAAAACCTATTAATTGATATGGACAATAGTGAATGCTGTCACCCTGATATTAATAAAATTTTCTCTCATTATGATGGTGAAAAATATATTCCCCATGCTAGGACAAATAATTAAACTAGCTGCTCGTTGTGGGCAATTTGCACCGATGATATAAAAACATCTATTGCTAATTTTAAATCTTCTTCATTTACAAATGTAGGCGCAATTCTAATAGTGTTATTTAATGGGTCATCTCCATATGGGAATGTTGCTCCCGCCGGTGTTATTAGAACCCCAGCTTCTTTACATAACTCAACTACTTTTGTTGCTATAGGTTTCTTTGTTACATAGGTAATAAAATATCCTCCTGTTGGTTTAGAGAAGGTTCCATAGTCAGAGGATATTGATTCAAGTATAGCGTAAGCTGTTTCAAATTTTGGCCTCACAAGATCTGCATGCTTTTTCATATGCCTAATAATCGCATCCTTGTCTTTAAAAAAATCTAAATGCCTTTTTTGATTAATCTTATCTGGACAGATAACCATAGAAGCTCTTATTCTTTTTATTAATTCAAGATTTTTTTCAGCTGCGCCGAGAAATGATAGTCCTCCACCTCCAAATGTTACTTTTGAAAATGAGGTTACACATACAGCTTGGTGAAGTGCGTTTGATTTGTTTGCTAATTCCCATATTGAGGATTGTTCATTTGTAGGAAGAAAATCATGAACTAAATAAGCATTATCAAATAAAACAACAAAATCATCTGAATAGCTAGTCGTAGCTTCAAAGATATCTAAAATATTTTGATCTGAATAAACCTCACCAGATGGGTTTGAATGCCTTGGTACACAAATCATCCCAACTATATCTTTTTCTTGATTTAGTATTTTTCTAAGGCTTTGAATATCAACACCTTGATCTAATAAAGGCACAGATATCATCTCAAGCCCTAGATCTTCAAACATTCTGAAGTGCCTATCAAAACCTGGAACAGGACAAATAAACTTCGGATTATCTAAATCCTTCCAGGCAATTTTTGAGCCAAATAAGTAATGAGATAGAAGGAATTGATATGACAAAAGGAGGCTTGATTGTTCTCCAGTAATAATATTATCTACAGGTGTATTCAATAGGTTAGATCCAAGTATTCTAGCTTCTTTTAAACCAAGGGGCTCTCCATAGTTTCGTAGATCAACATCACCCAAGTATGGCTCTATATCCATTGATAATAGCTCATTAGAAAGGTCTAATTGTTTTGATTCTGGCTTGCCTCTAGTTATGTCTATATTTAGGCCTTTAGCCTTAAGTTTATTAAAATGGTTTAGAATATGGTCAGACATAATATGTACAAATTTTTGGTGAATTAATTAAATAAATATGGTTCAAGAAAATCTAATCCTATATATAACAATAATTTTAGTTGCTGTAATTATAATTGCTATTTTTTCTTTTATGGCCAAAAGAAGAAATAAATTTATAGAATTAAGCTTAACCAATCTCGCTAATAAGGTTTTGAAGGAAAATACTGAAACTCTTAATAAAAGTAATTTTGAGAGATTGCAGGAAACCCTAGCACCATTTAAAGAGCAAATTAATCAATTAAATAATCAGATTACAGATCTTAAAAAAGAGCAAGCAAAAGCAAAGGAAAACTTTTCTCTACAAGTTGAAAAAGTTGTTGAGCAGACAACAAAGATAAGTGTCGATGCTGACAACCTAACCAATGCTCTAAGATCAGATTCAAAAGCTCAAGGTCAGTGGGGTGAGATGGTTTTAGAGAGAACTTTAGAGGAGTCAGGGCTACGAAAAGGTATTGACTATGAATTACAGAAATCTTTTAAAGGAAAGGATGGCAAAAACTATATGCCTGATGCTGTAATCTATCTTCCTGATAATAGGAATATCATAATTGATTCAAAAGTCTCGCTAACAGCATACACAAAGTATATTGATGCCAGTGATGATCAGGAAGAAGAAAAAGCTTTGAAAGAGCACATTAAATCAATTAAAGCTCATATGAATAGTCTTGTAGAAAAGAGCTATGCATCGCTTGAGGGTTTAAATGCGCCTGATTATGTCTTGATATTTGTCCCACTGGAATCTGCCTTGTCATCTGCTTTGAAGGCTGATTGGGATATCCAAAGGCTAGCAATGCAGAATCAAATGGGATTTGTAACGCCTATTAACTTAATATCTATTCTTAGAATGGCTGAAAGCCTTTGGAAATTAGATTCTCAAAATAAAAATGCTCAAGATATAGCAAAAAGAGCTGGACTTATGATTGATAAATTTAATGGTTTAAAAACAGATATTAAAGATTTGAAAAGACATTTAAATCAATCATTTTCTGCTCTTGAAGGTGCTGAAAATAAATTACTAGAAGGCAATGGCAATCTCTTTGATCAAGCTAAAAAGCTTGAAGAACTCGGTGCAAAGGCCAAAAAAAAGCTATCCGAGGATTAATAGTAGAAACTTCTCCACATCTTTATGCCTAAGAAAAGTGATAGCATCCACAACAGAAGCTCTGGTAAGTTTGGATTGCTGTTATAACCAAAAAAGCCTTTAAGAAAAACACCAATACTTCCTTTGTCATGAAGCAAGTGTGTATACCGTTTGCTACTGTCATTATATGTATACATAAAAGTTAAATTATTATCAGACAAGCTCTCTTTTGGCTCAAGAATATTCCATGGTCTATATATATCTTTAGAATCAAAGTCTTCGATGATTTCAGACTTCACTATATATTCTTCCATTTCATGGGTGCCATAAGCAATCATTCCTGATGCAAGAAAGACTAATAGAAGAGTTGAATATTTAAAAATATTTCTTATATCAACCTTTCGACCCTGCCTAACGATCATATATCCTATGAGCACTGCAAGAAATGCTCCCATAAAAAAGCCAAGGTATGAGAATGATCCTGTAATAGAAAGACTGGAAATTAGGAAAATTGCTGTCTCAAAGCCCTCTCTGAGAATAGCAAAAAATATTACAAAGAAAACCCCCCATGATGACAATTTAATTGCTTCAAGAGTATTAGTTTCAAGTTCATTTTTATTTGAAACATTCTTGGAAAGCCAGAAAATTACATACCAAATTAGAATTGCTGTTATATATAAAAATATGCCCTCAAAAAGAGCTTTTGTTGAGTCATTTCCTAGTGAATTTTTTGCGAGTATTACAAAATATCCAACTATTACACTTGCGGCTATGGCAGCGCCTACTCCTAGCCATAGTTTTGTGAAATGTGATTTTAGATTTGATTTCTCAAGCAATAAATAAACAATCCCTACAACCAAAGATGCCTCTAAGACCTCTCTAAAAACAATAATAAACTCGCTCATATTTTTGTGAATAAAAAATTATGTTTATAAGTGTAAATGAGTCTCATTTACTAATCAATAAATCATGAAAATATTTATTATTTTGCTATAAATATTAAGTATTACTAAAAAACTAATTAATGTCTGTGCCATAATATATTTATGAAAAAAATAGCTATTATTGGTGCAGGCATAGCAGGAACTACTACCTCGTACGCGCTAGTAAAAAGAGGTTTTAACGTAACACTAATAGATTCAAGGCGTTATCCTGCAATGGCTACAAGCTATGCAAATGGAGGTCAGCTTAGTGCAAGTAATGCAGAAACCTGGAATACTCCAAAGAATATTATTAGTGGAATTAAATGGATGTTTAAGGCCGATGCACCTTTACTTTTCAACCCTTCACCAAACGTTCAAAAATATAAATGGATGATTGGATTTTTAGCAGAAACCCTTAGAGGAACTCATAAAGAGAATACTCTTCATACTATTGAAATCGCAAAAAGAGCAAGAGAGATTTACTTTGAAATTGCAGATAAGGAGGGAATAGAATTCGATCTATTAAAAAAAGGCATCTTAAGATTTTATGATTCTAAAAAAGAATTTAATGACGATATTGCAAAAAAATCTTGGATTGAGCAGCCTGGAATGGAATGGGAGGTCCTTAATCCCAATGAGGTAGAAAATCTTGAACCTGCTTTAAAGACTGCAAATGAAAAAAATAAAATAGTTGGCGGCATTTATACAAAGTCAGATGCAAGTGGTGATATTCATAAATTTTGTATCAATCTTGAAAGGGTCTTAATAGAAAAATATGGAATAACTTCATTGACTGATACCGATGTGACACACATAACAAGACAAAGAGATAAGGTTGTTCTAACAAGTCGATCTACCAATGAAATTAATAATCATGAGTTTGATAATGTTGTAATTTGTGCAGGTGTAAATACTCAGAGATTTGCTAATACGCTTGGGGACTCGATGAATGTTTATCCTGTTAAAGGATATAGCGTAACCATTGATCTAAAAGATCGGATATCTAAATGTGGAGCTCCTATGGTTTCGTTGATAGATCAGCCTGTAAAAATTGTAGCTAGTCGTCTTGGAGATAAATTTCGGGTTGCTGGCACAGCAGAGCTTGCTGGTATCAATACAGATATTAGACAAGATAGAATTAGGCCCTTATTAAAATGGGTAAAAGAATTCTTTCCAGAGGTTAGCACTGAAACATATACGCCTTGGGCAGGTTTAAGGCCAATGACTCCAAGCATGATGCCACTAACTCATGAAAGTAAAATGCCTGGAGTGTTCTACCATGCTGGACATGGACATCTTGGATGGACATTAAGCGCAGCAACAGCTGAAATGGTTGCTGATAAAATAGAAAAAAAGATTAGATAAGATCTATTATTTTCCAACCTTGTTTAATAGCCTCTTCTCTTAACATGTTATCTGGATTTACAGCAATTGGCACCTCAACTTCTAAAAGTAATGGAAGATCATTAATAGAGTCTGAATAAAATGTAGTTTCGCTAAAATCTACTTTCCCATTCTCATTCATCCAAGATTTAACTTTTTTTAACTTGCCCTCTCCTATAGCAGGAACGCCAAGTATTTTGCCTGTAATGTTTCCCTCATTAATTTCGGGGTCTGTTCCTATAATATTTTTAAACTCTAGCCTGGCACCTATTTTATTAACAAGAATTGAATTAGTTGCAGAGGCAAGAAGTAAAGTATCGCCAGCTTCGTAGTGCTTATGTAAGACTCTCAGAATATAAATATTAATCATTGGCTCTATGATTTCTTTCATAAAGATATCTAGGACCTGTTCTGTTCTTTCTTTCCCCAAGCTAATAAAGGTACCTAAAGCAAATTCACAGTACTCATAAATATTAAGTGATCCTGCAACATATTGATCATAAAAATAGTTATTTTTATTTCTATAAAATTCTTTATCAACATAATTATTATTAATTAAAAATTCTATCCAAGAGTAATCCGAATCTCCTTTAAGGATGGTATTATCAAGGTCAAATATTGTTAATTTCATATAAAAAAATTAAATGAATGAAGAAGCTAATTATAGATTAAATGTAGGTTTAATTATTGTAAATAATTGTGGCAAAGTCCTTATTTGTAAGAGAAGAGGTATAAATCAATGGCAATTTCCACAAGGTGGAATTAATGAAAGTGAGATTCCATTGAAGGCTGCAAAGAGAGAAATATTTGAGGAAGTTGGTATTAGGTCGAGCAACATAAAAAACTTAGGAAAGATAAAAGATTGGATTAAGTATGAGATACCCAAGGACCTAGCTAGGAAAAGCTTTAAAAAAAAGGGGATAATAGGTCAAAAGCAAAAATGGTTCATGTTTAAAATAAAATCATCGGCTCCTATTACTTTTGAAAATGACCCTGATGCAGAATTTGACGATTTTGCATGGGTTTCATACTGGCATCCTATTTCAAAGATAGTCTCTTTTAAGAAAAGGGTTTATAGAGATGTATTAACTGAATTATTACCAGTTTATTTTAGAGAGTTTTCAGATGTTAATTGAGCTCATGGCTTATTTATTAGTAGGATCGCTTGCAGGCATCTTAGCTGGAATGTTTGGAGTTGGAGGAGGTATTATTATTGTTCCGGTATTGGTATTTATATTTACTTTTTTAGGATTTGATGATTCTTATTTGGTTCATCTAGCCATTGGAACATCTCTAGCCACAATTTTTTTTACTGGAATTTCATCTGCCAGATCGCATTATTTAAAAGAGTCGATTAATAAAAAAGTATTGATTCCCGTTGCGACTGGAATCTCATTTGGAGCAATTTTTGGAGCACTCATTGCAAATGAGTTAAACGGTGAAATGTTAAGAAGAATAATAGGTGTTTTTGCATTTCTTATTGCTGTGCAAATGCTTTTTAATAATAGTGTTAATTTAAAAGCAAAAACCAGTAGGATAGTTTCTTTAATTGCAGGCATTGGAATTGGGGGAGCCTCTTCAGTACTTGGCATAGGTGGGGGAAGTTTTACCGTTCCTTTCTTTAAATATAATGGCTTGAGCATGAAGACATCAGTAGGAACGGCGGCTGCATGTGGGATCCCAATTGCTTTCTTTGGGTCTCTTTCTTTTGTTGTGCTTGGCTTAAATCAAGAAAATTTACCCTCTTTAACTATGGGTTATATATATATACCCGCAATGATTGCAATTTCATTAGCTAGTGTATTTACAGCATCAATTGGGGCTGGTATGGCGCATGCCATATCAGATAAAATATTAACAATACTTTTTTCGGCGCTTATGATCTTAATCTCAACTTATATGCTTATTGGAACTATTTAATGATTATTGAACTATCAGAATTTTTTAATAATCCAAGTATCATTGAAGTTGGTCCAATAAAAATTCAATACTATGCGATTACATGGTTGATGTCAGCAATTTTTATTTACTTATATTTAAGAAGTCATGAGATTATTAAAAATTTTGGTTTCTCATTCGATAAAACTAGTGATCTTGTTTTCACATATGGTCTTTTCTTTGGTGCTTTCGCAGGAGGAAGAGTCGGCTACATGCTTTTTTATGGGACGGAGCAGCTAATAGCTAACCCATTATCTCTTTTTTATGTTTGGCAAGGAGGGCTTAGCTTTCATGGGGGCCTCCTTGGAGTTGCATTAAGCTTTTATATTTTCTCAGTAAAAAACAATATAAGCTTTCTTAAGCTTTGCGATGCTTTGACTCTTTCAATGCCAATTGGACTTGGGCTTGTTAGGATTGGAAATTTTCTTAATGGAGAGCTTTATGGAAGGGCTACTGATGGGAGTTGGGGGTTTGTTTTTCCTACCGACTATCTTAGTATCCCGAGACACCCCTCGCAACTATATGAAAGTCTTGGGGAAGGGTTAATCTTATTTTTTCTTTTACGATTTATTTATACAAAAACAAAGGCAAAAGGAGTAGTTTGCTCATCTTTTCTTATACTTTATGGGGTAATTAGATTTATAATTGAAAATTATAGGCAGCCAGATTCACATATTGGATTTCTTATATTTGATATGAGCATGGGGCAGATACTTTGTATACCTATGATTTTTACTGGTTTATTAATTCTTAATCATTCAAGGAAGAATGTATGAAGGCATATTTAGATCTTTTGGGATATATTTTAGAAAATGGTGAGACAAAAGATGATAGGACTAATACAGGAACTATCTCTTCGTTTGGCCATCAACTTGAATTTAATTTAAGGGATGGCTTTCCTACAGTAACTACTAAATCTCTTGCATGGAAAGGAGTTGTTTCAGAGCTTCTTTGGTTTTTAGAGGGCTCAAGCGATGAAAGAAGACTTGCTGAAATAAGGTATGGCAAACCAAGAAATGAATTAAAAGATTTGTCAAAATATTCAACCATATGGACAGATAATGCTGATAATCAAGGCAAGGCGTTAGGCTATATTAATACTGAAACCATAAAAGAACTTGGCCCTGTATATGGCTCTCAGTGGAGAGATTGGTCCGGGGTAGATCA